>RPQK01000287.1 GCA_003819755.1 Acidobacteriota bacterium
GTTCCGCCACCGGCTCCGGCGCTGCGGGTTGCGGCACCGGTCGGTCCTCACGAAGCTCCTGACTGGGCGCTTCCGGCCGCGGCTCGGTCGCTGCCAGACTTGGCATCTCGGGCTGCTGAGGCTCCGGGGTCGCCGGTTCTACAGCCACGGCGGCTGGCGCGTCCATCTGCTTCTTCCCAGGGTCTTCCTCAGACGCCGCCGGGGGTTTTGCGGTCTCCTGGGCCTGGGGCTCAGGTTTTGGGGTGTTCAACTGCTCGAAGATCGGATCCCAGACAGCCAAGCCCTCGGGTCGGTTTAGCTCAGTCTCAACTACGGTCGGCAACTGGGGTACAGAGGCGAGGTGTGCGAAGGATTCGCCGGGCAACGGTTCAATGTGGTGTTCCCCGCCAACTCCCTCGGAAGGAGGAGGCTCGAATCTGAATTCCCGTCCGCGACGACCCGACTCCCGTGGCCCTTCGCGCGGCTCGCGGCCTTCGCGCATTTCCCGGGGTTCACGACGCTCCCGCCCTTCTCGGGGTTCGCGCGGTTCTCGTGTTTCGCGCGGTTCTCGCGGTTCTCGTGTTTCAGGCGATTCCCGCGGCTCTCGTGTCTCACGCGATTCTCGGGCTTCCCGAGGCTCTCGTGTTTCACGCAATTCGCGCGTCTCGCGGGGCTCTCGTGTTTCACGTGATTCGCGGGTCTCGCGAGGCTCACGTGTTTCACGTGATTCGCGGGTCTCGCGAGGCTCACGGGCTTCTCGCGGCTCGCGAATAATTTCCGGGATTTCCCGAGCTTCTCGCGGCTGCTCGCGAGGTACCTCGCGGGGCAGTTCGCGATCTCGGCGGGTCCTTCGGCTCCGCCTCACGCGTTTGGCGTCGTCCGTCGGAGCGCTCGGCTCTTGTCGGGCCTCGGCCTTGGGTTCAACCCGAATCGACTCCTCCAACCCGGCGCTTTCGGCTGATCGGAACAGCTCTTCGTACTCCTCGTAATCCTCGAAAAAGTCGGAGACGTACAAAAAGGCGTGCCGTTCAAGGCCGATGTCGACGAACGCAGCCTGCATTCCCGGCAGGACTTTCGTCACACGACCCTTGTAAATGTTTCCCAGTATCCCCTTGTTTTTGCTTCTCTCGATGAAGATTTCCGTGATCTGGTCGTCTTCGGTAATCGCGAGTCGGCTTTCCAGGCTCGTTGAATTGACGATCAATTCTTTCGACATGATTTCTCCTTCGAACGGCACGCCGTTCGTTAAGGAGAAGCTGGTGCAGAGGTCTCGTATTCCGCAAAATGCGGCAGGAAGGTAGCTTCGATCAACTCACATCCGACGCCTCTTTAGTCACAGGTCAAGATGCCGAGTCAAAACGTGGAGACAACGAGTAAGTTGTTCCGACACAAAAGTCTCTTCCGCGAGCCGGCGCGACGGTTCTCCGCTTGTCAACGGCCTCGCTTCTTCTGCGGTGTGTGCAGCTTCTCCGAATAACTGAAACTTGGACTGATATAGAAACTGAAATAGAAAGCCAATATAAGTGCGTGCCAAATCACGGACATTATAGCGGCGTGAATCCGCGCGTGGCAAGAATGGCGAAAGCGGGAGTCAGAAGTCGGGAGTCAGAAGTCAGAAGTCAGAAGAAAAGCTAGAAGCCAAGAGTCAAAAGTTAGGGTTCAGGAACGGACGACCGAATCGAGTTGGCGTAAGAGCCCAAGAGGCGGCTCACTTCCTCCAGTTGCCCGCGCAGCGGATGAGTTGTTCCGTAACCGAGGTCGTCTGTCAAGATCAGATAATACCTCGACTCTTCAAGCGAACTCTCGGCTATGTTCATGAAGCGCGCCTTTTCACTCTTCCCTCGACGTCGGAATCCTTCCGCGATATTAGCGGGGATTGAAACGGCTGCACGTCTCATCTGCATGGCAAGGCCGTAGGTTTCTTGTTTCGGAAAGGTTGCGGTCAGCCGATAGACGGCTAAAACGAAGCAGTGCGCTTTTTGCCAGACTATCAGCTCAGAGAAACTCCTCGCCTTCGCGCGTTCATCAGCCATTTGTTCTGTTTTCCGCTTTTCTTCTGACTTCTGACTTCTGACTTCTGACTTCTACTCCTTTTTCAATATACAAACCTGTGATAGTGCACATTCAACGCCAGGCCTAGCGCGGCATACGTGCTCAGCGCCGACGATCCGCCGTAGCTCAGCAGCGGCAGGGGAATGCCGATTGCCGGGGTAATGCCCAGCGCCATGCCGACATTTATGACGACGTGAAAGAAAATCAGGCTGGCGATTCCTGTGATGATCAAAATTCCGGACCGATCGCGCGCCTGTTCGCCGATGCGTATCATCCGGGACAAGACAAACAGGTAGAGCATCAAGACGAGGCAGGCCCCCAGGAGTCCCGTCTCCTCGGCCAGAAGCGCGAAGATGAAATCCGTGTGGATTTCGGGGACGAAGCCCAACTGGCTCTGAAGCCCGTTTCCGAGGCCGGTCCCCAGCAAGCCGCCTGACCCGATTGCGATCTGTGACTGCCGGGTCTGGTAACCGTAGCCTTTTGGGTCCAAGTCCGGGTCGAATGTTACCAGTATCCGTTGTTTCTGGTAGTCCTCCAGCACCAGCCAACCGGCTGGTGCCATGGCCAAACCAAGGGCCATGACGGCAGCGACAAACCGGAACTTGAGTCCGCCGATAAGCATCATCCCGCCCAGGATTGGGAAATACATGAGGGCGGTTCCGAGGTCCCCCTGCAGAACAACCAGGCAGACAGGGATCATGGCGATGACCACCAGGGCGATGAAGTGTTGCCGCTTCAGATAGTCTTCGCTCAGGTTTGAAAGGTACCGCGTCAAGGCAAGGATGACGATGACTTTGACGACCTCCGACGGCTGAAAGTTCTGTCCTCCGATGGTCAGCCAGCTCTTGCTGCCGTTGATCGTTTTCCCGAAAAGGAGGATGCCGACCAGTAGCCCGATGGACAGGACGTACAGGTGGAAGGCGTAATCGACCAGGTGGTGATAGTCGATAGAAAAGACGATAAAACAGATGAACAGTCCGAGTGCCGTCCAGATCAGTTGGCGCGAAAAGGCGCTGGAGGCCGGACTCTGCAAGCTGGCACTGTAGACACCGAGAATGCCAAGGAAGGCAAGCGCCATGGAGCCTGCGAACAGCAGCAAGTCAAACCTGGAGAGAATCCGCGTGACTGACATCTTCTACTGCCTGATGCCCGGTTGTCCTTGAGGAGGAGCCGAAGGCGGAAGCTCGGCCGCATGCGAGGCAACCTGCAACGGCCCAGTGATCTTTTCGGGTCCCTGAGGCCGGCCATACTTCTTGTCGAAATACTTCTGGAAGATCTTCCCGGCTATTGGCGCAGCCACGCCGCCACCGGATCTTCCTCCCTGGACGATAACGCAGACCACTATCTCGGGGTTGTCGCGAGGGGCAAATCCTACAAACAAGGCATTGTCCGGATGCTTCGCGGCCTCCTCCTTCGAGAGCTTGGCCTTGGCTGCGTTACCGATTGTCTGCGCGGTCCCGGTCTTCCCGCACACTTCAAAGCCCTGCACCAGGGCCGACCTGCCCGTTCCGTATTCGTTCACGACCCGCCACATACCGTTTCTCACGGCCTGAAGATTCTCAAGGCGCAGGAGCTGATCGGATTCGGAAGCGGCGACAGCCATCGCCGGACCACGGAATAGTTTCTGGTCCTTAATAAGGTGGAGTGGAGCGCCATGTCCAGTGGCGATAATTCCGATCGCCCGAGCAAGCTGGATGGGCGTTACGGTCGTGGCCCCCTGGCCGATAGCCACGGAAATGGTTTCTCCAGCGTACCATTTCTGCCCGGTCGTTTTCCTTTTCCACGCCTCGGATGGAACGAGTCCAAGGGCTTCACCCGCTAAGTCGATCCCGCTGACTTGGCCAAGCCCGAGGAGCTTGCTGTAGCGTTCGATATTGTCGATACCCAGCTTCTGTCCCAGCGTATAGAAGTAAACGTTACAGGACTGCCGGATGGCGTCGCTCAGGTTGACCGTACCGTGCCCCTGCTCTTTATGGCAATGAAAATAGTGGCCGTAGAAATTGGCGCCGCCTCGACAGTAGACCGTGTCGTTCGGGTCGATGACTCCTGACTCCAGTCCCGCGATGGCCATGATGACTTTGAAAGTTGAGCCAGGCGAGAATTGCGCTTGTATGACACGGTTCTGCAGGGGATGGTTCGGGTCGGAGCTAAGTTTGGCCCAATCGGTCCGGTTGATCCGAGTGGCAAACATGTTCGGATCGAAAGCCGGGTGGCTGGACATGACGAACACATCGCCGTGAACCGGGTCGAAGGCGACGACGGCGCCGGGAGTCTCTCCCAGTTCGGTTTCGGCGATCAACTGGAGATCGAGATCGAGCGTCAGCGTCTGGGGGTTACCGTGAATGGCGTCAACGGAGTGTAATTCCTCGATCGTCCGCCCGATGCTGTTGACCAACAGACGCCGCTGGCCGTCGGTGCCAGCCAGGTTCCGGTCGTAGGTGCGCTCAACACCGTACTTTCCTATGATGTCTCCCTGACGATAATCGGCAAAGTCAGCCTGTTTCAGCTGCTTCTCGGAGATCTCGCCGATATAGCCGAGCGCGTGAGCCGCGAGTTGGCCGTAACGGTAGAGGCGCCGGGGTTCCTCGACAATCGTGAGCTCCGGATGCTCGTTCTGGTGAGCGAGGACGTAGCTGATTTCCTCCAGCGACAGGTTTTCTTTGATGGTTAGCGCCTGGTATTTGGGGCGGGTCCGTGCGGCATGCAGCCGCTCCTGCAAGTATTCCTCCGGGACGTTCAAACCGCGCAGGAACTCAAAGACCTTCTCGAGGTCATTGGCCTTGTCCCGGAACAAGACCAGGTTGGAGCTCTCGACGTTGTCAACCAGGACCTGGCCTCCCCGGTCAAACAAGAGACCGCGGGGAGCAAGCATGGGAATGATGCGCACCTGGTTCTGCTTGGCCAGTTGCCGATAGTGGTCGGCCTTCAGAACGGCAATGTACCAGAGCTTGGCGAACAGGACGAGGAATATCAGGACAAAACACGTCCGCAGTCCCCGGACGCGGGAAACCAGCTTGCGGTTGTCCTGAAATATCGGCATAACGAACAGCTATTGACGATCGACGATTGACGATTGACGATTGAAACTCTCAATCGCCACCCGTCAATCACTAATCACTACCCGTCAATCAGCATCCTCACCCTCGGTTGACCCAATCGTCAATCGTAAATCGTAAATCGTCAATTATCAGGCGCCTACTCGGCGAAAATCTTTGCGCGGGAACTTGAAGTGATCGTAAAAACGCGAGCCCACTCCTCCCGCTACTCCGGTTACAACCGCTTTGATAAGAGCGTCGATCCAGAACCGCTGCCCGATTTCCTGTTCCACTAAGAGCAGCATCAAGTAGACGACACCACTATCCAGCGCCGAAAGCAGGATGGTCAGGAGAATGCGGCTGCCGGTGTCGTTGAGCTGGAAGACGCGGCTGAGAAGGCTGGCTGCAAAACCTGCTATCGTCTTGCTGAGTCCATTTAGGCCGAGAAAAGTGCGGTAGACGGCGTCCTGGACGAGCCCGAAGAGCGTTCCGTTCGCCGCCGCGCTGGTCGGCCCCGAATACCATCCGATATACAAGACGAGGATCAGTGACAGGTCCAGATAAAGCCCTACCCTGAAGTAGTGTGCGCACAGGATCTGCACGCCGGCGCTGCCCAGGAGGAGAAGGAGGACTTCCCATTTCTGCACCACGCCGTTAAGCTTCCGCATCCTCAGGAAACCGTGCGATCCCGGAAAAACATCGTTGAAGGTACCGACTCTACTGGCCAACTCTATTTCCGCGTGACAATGAGAACTTCTTCCAGCCGAAGTAAATCAACATTCGGTTCAACTCGAATCTCGCGATGTATCTTCTTTCCTTTGGCAGAGCTGATGATACGGCCTATTGGTATCCCTTTCGGATAAATCCGGTCTGTTCCCGCAGTATAAATCGTCTGGCCGACGTCAGCCTTCTCGTAGCTCGGAATGTACCGCCAGCTGAGCACGGGGCTCCCGTCGCCTCGAATCACCCCCTCCAGGCGGGAATCGGCCAGCAATCCGCCGGCGCCCGCTCCTGCGTTGGTAATTAGCTCAACTTCGGAGGTAAAAGGAGTGGCTGCGATCACACGTCCCACAATTCCTCGGGGCACGATCACGGCTGAGTCATTAAAGACCCCCTGACGGGTTCCGGCATTAATCAGAAGTCGCTGCGAATAGAAGGGCGGGCTTTTCCAGATAACAGCCGCCGGGCGCGTCGAGAACGTGTACTGCTGGCGAACCAGCTCCCAATCAGGAGTGCGGGCCGCCAACTGCTGTATGTTGCGCAGATTCGTGAGCTCCAGGCGCAACCGGGTGTTCTCTTGGAGGAGCCGTTTGTTCTCTTCTCCGGCACCATAAAGAAACACGTAGCGGTGCAACGCCTGGGCGACCCCCCCGGTGAGGGAATGAACCCCCCATGCGACCGGCGTAAAAACAGACAGGCTCCAGGATCGCATCAACGTGCGGCCGCTCTCGTTCCGGATCTGCACTGACAGCAGGGCGATGTTCAGGACGACAAGCAGTATGAGCGATACTATTGGCCTTCTTACGAAGTCCGTCATTGGATACAGACTCTCTCCAGGAGCTTCATATCGGCCAGCATCTTGCCGGTTCCGAGCACCACTGACGTCAACGGGTCTTGTGCCAGGAAGACCGGCAGGTTGGTCTCTTCCTTAATCCTGATGTCCAGGTTCTGCAGCAGGGCGCCTCCCCCTGTCAACACGATGCCTTTTTCGGCGATGTCGGCGGAAAGCTCGGGCGGTGTCCTCTCCAAGGCTACCCGAACGGCGTTCACGATCGTCGATATAGCATCGGACAAGGCCTCTCGCACTTCCTCATCGGTGATGGTTACCGTCTTCGGAATTCCTTCAATCAGGTTACGCCCTTTGACTTCCAACGTCATCCGCTCTTCAAGAGGAGCGGCGGATCCGATCTTGATCTTGATCTGCTCAGCCGTTCTCTCGCCTATCAGTAAGTTATGCTTGCGTTTAATGTACTGAATGATCGCTTCGTCCATTTCGTTTCCGGCGACGCGGACCGAACGGCTATAAACGATACCGGAAAGACTGATGACCGCAATGTCGGTTGTCCCTCCGCCGATGTCGACGATCATATTACCGCTGGGTTCGGTGATGGGGAGTCCCGCCCCGATCGCTGCCACCATGGCCTGCTCCACCAGATAGACCTCACTGGCCTTGGCTCGCAGCGCCGACTCGCGCACGGCCCGCTTTTCCACCTGGGTGACTTCCGAGGGAATACTGATTACGATGCGGGGACTGAGCAGGTGATTCCGGTTGAGGGCCTTCTTAATGAAGTACTTCAACATTTCTTCCGTCACGTCAAAGTCAGCGATAACGCCGTCTTTCATCGGCTTGATAGCGACGATGTTGGCCGGCGTGCGGCCGAGCATCTCTTTTGCCTCGTGTCCGACGGCCTCGACTTTGTTCGTGACTTTGTTGATGGCAACGATGGACGGTTCGTTGACGATGATGCCTCGGTTCCTGGCAAAAACCAGCGTGTTGGCGGTCCCCAGATCTATAGCGAGGTCATTTGAAAAGAGACCAAACAAAGAGCGCAGCTTCATAACTCCCTTACACCGCGACTTTGACACAATTTCTGTTATCGCGCTTGGCTTCATACATCGCGGTGTCAGCACGATGTATCAGTTCCTCCGCCGTCCGCCCGTGTTCCGGGAAGGCGGCAACCCCCGCGCTGATGGTCAGCTCAATCGAAAGTCCCTTGCGATGCCCGAAGCGGTGCGCTGCGATGGTTTTCCGCAGTCGGTCCGCGATACTCGTGGCTTCCGTCATGCCGATTTCGGTCAGAACCACAACGTACTCGTCTCCGCCATAACGGGACGCGGTATCCGCTTCCCGGACGTTGCTGCGGATAACTTTCCCCACTTCGGCCAGCACCGCGCTGCCTACCAGATGTCCGTAAGCGTCGTTGACGTTCTTGAAGAAGTCGATATCCAGGAAGACCACTCCAACGGACTTCTTGTACCGGGCACATCGGGCCAGTTCAGCCTTCAGAAAATGGATCAGGAACTTGCTGTTGAAGAGCCCGGTCAGGCTGTCCGTAAAAGCGATTCTTTCCTTTTCCTCCAGGAGATTGATCAGATCCCAACTCTGCGCCAGGATTCGCACCCGGGGACCCAAAGCCCTCGGAACCCGACGACACGTCTCCAAATCCCGAGACGAGAAACCTTGGACGAGTCCGACCAGTTGTGAGTTGTTGAGCAGCGGCAGTATCAAAGTGACGGGGTAATCTCTGGTCTCAACCCACTCCCCGTACGACCGGGCGACGTTATTATCTACGACGGATCTGCGGTTTTCAAGGACCGGGAAGAGGTCGGAAGGGAAAGGAAGGATCGTCTGAAGTTGCGGGAAAATAAGGCGAAATTCGCGAGTTGGCTTCTCCCAACGATGGAACGCCCAAAGATCTACGTCAGGGTGCTTGAAAAGCTTGGAATTCAGCTCGCACAGCTTGAGCTTGTCTTGCCGGATGATGGCGTCCAACAATTCAGAAGTAGGTTCTGCTCTCATTGGAAACAACCCGCGTATATCCAACAGCTTCTGGTCCCTGACATGACCTGCTCCCCAAGGCCGCGCATATTATAGCCGCTTCTCCATGAAGTTTAGTGATCGTGTTACCAAAAAATTAAAGGGAGGGGGCGGGAAGAAGGGGCAAAGGGGCAAAGGGGCAAAGGGGCAAAGGGGCAAAGGGGCAA
>RPQK01000288.1 GCA_003819755.1 Acidobacteriota bacterium
GGTTCAGGCCGACCCCGGGGGTCGGCTGCCGGACTCTGGAGAGTCCGGCCACGATAAAAGCCCCATTCACCGCGGCTGGTTGTACTGACTTCGAAAAAGTAAATGGCATTGGGCGGGACGCCTGCGCTCCCAGGGCCCGCTCCTCGGCGAGCCGCTTCGCTTCGCGTCGTTCACGGCTCTGTGAAGAGGGCGCTCATGCCCGGCGCGAAACCTGGAGGCCCCGTGCCGCGCTTCGCTGCCCGACGGCCCGTTCCAGCAGCAACTCGGCCGCTTTCTGGGTGCTTTTGCCCTCACCCAGAAGGGGACGCACGCGAGCGAGCTCGGACTGCATCCGACGGTACTTGACCGGGTCGCTCAGAAGCTCCTCGGCAGCCAGGGCGATCTTATCGGGGGAGGCTTCCCCCTGATGCAACTCCGGCACAATCGGTCCCTGCAGGAGCAGGTTCGGGAGCGCGATATGGTCATACCGTATGACGCCGAGGAACTGGAGAGCCCGGACAACGCCGACCGTCGACCGGGAAAGGCGGTACACGATAACCATGGGAAGGCGGAAGAGAGCGGCTTCGAGCGTCGCCGTCCCTGACGCCAGCAGGACAAGATCGCTGACGGCCATCGAATCTCTGCTTCCATCGGTCAGCACAACCTGGCCGGCAAGCCCCTGCTTCCTGACCGCGTCTTCAATAAACGGCCTGAAACACTCGTCTGCGACTGCCAAGACGAAAGTGAGTTGCGGTTGCCGCGTCAGGAGAAGCGACGCAGCGCTGAGAAGGATCGGCGCAAAAACCCCGACCTCATGCCGCCGGCTTCCCGGAAGCAACGCGATAACCGTTCCAGAATCGTCGAGGCCCAGGCGTCTGCGCAGTTCGGAGCGGGCTTCGGGTCGGCGGGCAGCCGGGATCTTGTCCCTCAGGTAGTGGCCGACAAAACTGACGTTGGCGCCCGCTTTGCCGTAAATCTCGACCTCGTCGGGAACTACTGCCAGGATTTCATCGTAGCTCCGGGCAATCGGCCGGGCGAGCGCGGCCCATAGCCAGACTTGCGGAGGCATATACGAAACCGTATAGATGCCCTGCCGACGAAACCAGCGGGCCAAAGGCACGTGGAAGCCTTCATAGCCGATGAGGACCGCGAGCTGCGGCCGTTCTCGTTTGACCGCCTGCCGTATCTTGAAAAAGGCCCGGAAAAGTCGCGGGATGAAACGGAATACCTCAAACAGGCCTATCACCCCGAAATCAGTCGTGTTGACATCCAGGCTGACACCGGCGTCCGCCATCTTGTGGCCGCCGCACCCAAAAAGACGTACCCCCGGATACGCGCGCCGCAGCGCGGACGCAAGGTCGGCCCCGGCTATGTCGCCCGAGACTTCGGCCGTGCTCAGAAAAATACTCAGGCTTTTCCCCTCCGGTGACATGTGCTCCTCGCTCGCGCCCTGATACTATACCCGACCAGCGAGGAGGAATGGCCGCTATCGAATTTTTTCTTCGGCTGATGTTTCGTCTCTACTGCGCCAGCCTGCGGGTGAAGGCCCTACTGCCGGACGGAACATTGATTCCGCTGCGCGAGCTCCCCTTCAGGAGAGTCATCTTCGCGCATCCCGAGCGGATAACGCTCGCCGTTCTGCCGGCTTCTCTTCTGGCCCCTTTTGTACTCCTGCTCGCGCCTGGCCGAGACGGGGACAGGGCGGAGATTTTTCTCAGGAGCGTCGGTTGTCGGCTCGTCCGCGCCTCCAGTCGACGGTCGGGAGCGACCGGTTTGAAACGACTCATAGATCTGCTCAGAAACCACGCCGGACCGGCCGCGCTCTCTGTCGATGGCCCGATCGGTCCGCCGGGAACGGCCAAACCAGGGATCATTTCTTGCGCCCTGCACACCGGCCGTCCGGTGGTTCCACTCGGTGCGGCGGCCACGCACCGGCTGGTATTCCGCCAATCGTGGTCGCAGATGTTTCTGCCGCTGCCCGGCTCCCGCGTGGTTATCGTGATTGACCAGGACTTTCCGGTGGTCCCTCCGCAGAGCCGGGAGGGAATTGAGAAGCTGACTGAACAACTCGTCGTCAGGCTGAAGCTGGCCCAAGAGAGGGCGGACAATGCCCTTTCTTTGGCGCGGGAATCAGCAGCAAACAGTTTGACAAGGTCGGACAGATGAAAAGCGTCCTGGTGATCAAGCTTTCGTCGGTCGGTGATGTGGTGATGGCGACGGCTGCGGTCAGCCATCTGAAGGCTGAGACCGGGGCCTCCATCACCTGGATAGTCGACGAGGGCATGGCCTCAATCCTCGACCATAATCCCCTGGTTGATCGACTGTTACTCTATCCTCGGGATCCCTTTCACAAAGACTCCCGTACCGCCCTGAGCTTCACACGCCGATCTGCTGAACTCGTGCGAACGTTACTAAGTCGCGAGTACGATCTGGCGATTGATCTTCAGGGCCGCCCGCGCACCTACCTGCTTCTCCAGGCAGCGCGGGCAGGGCGCAAGATCGGGCGCGGCCTGTTTCCGCTTCTGCCCCAGACTGTCCGGCACCGACGGTCCGTCCAGCGGCATGCGGTCCTTGCCTGCTTTGAGACACTTGATCTCCTCGGCCTTCCGCGCCCTGCCGAGCCTCGACTGTTCCTACCTTCAACGCGGGAGGATTGTTCAAAAGTCGGCCAACTCCTCACCTCGCTGGGGACTGCTCGCGGTCGGTACGCTGTCATTCTTCCCGCGACCACCTGGCGTTCGAAAACCTGGCCCGCGGAACATTGGACAAAGACTGCGGATTGGCTGATAGGTCAGGGGCTGGACGTAATCCTGCTTGGCTCATCCCGAGATCTCGAGATCACCGAGCGGATCCGCGGGAATGTCAAGAAGCCGGGGCGACTATTCCCGCTACTCGGCTGCCTGAACCTCCGCGAGCTCCTTCCCTTGTTTCAAGGGGCGCGTCTGGTTCTCGGCGGGGATACCGGTCCTGTACACATCGCCGCTGCGACAGAGGTTCCGATTGTCGCGCTGTATGGGGCGAGTGATCCGCTACGGACCGGACCCTGGCCTCCGGGAAGGGCACTCACCCTGACGGCGCCCGGCTGCCGGGCTTGCCGGCTTCCCCAATGCCGACGGAAATGTATGCCTCGGCTTCTGCCTGACCAGGTGATTGCTGCCGTAGAGGGGCTCGGCATCTGCACGAAGTGAAAAGACATCAATGACCACAAGGTCCTCAAGGACGGTCCCGATCTCTGGCGTCCTTGCGGCTTTGAGGTCCCGGGGGGTCCTTTCTCTCTTGCCAACCGATTGTCTGCGGTGCATCATCACCGCAGATTTCACGAAGAACTGGCGAGGGGAATCCGAATATGTCAGTACTGGCAATCGCTTTCGCTGTGTTTTCAGGTGCTCTTATGTTTGACTCTGATGCCTTTCCACCCCCCATACCGAGCGCTCAGCAGGCTCCGCAAGGTGGGTACCTGGGCGTATTCGTCGAACTAAGCCCTGAAGGACGGGGTGTTGTGGTCGTGGACGTGGCGGAGAACTCGCCCGCCATGCGCAACGGCCTGCAAGTGGGGGATGTTGTTCTCGGTGTCGGTGGCCGGATGGTCAAGACTCCTGAAGATCTGACACAGACGATCGCAGCCATGCCTCCAGGCGCAACGGTCGTGCTTCACATCCTGCGTGACAACCGGCAACGGGACATCGCCGCTCGCCTCACGACCCGACCGACCGACTTCCCAACGGCGCCCCCTGGGGCAGGAGCTCCTCCGTCGCCCTATGGGACGACTCCGCCGCGTGGGGCAACGCCTCCCCCGCCTTACGGGGGGACTCCTCCCGCACCTTATGGCACAACTCCCCAGCGTGGGGCAACGCCTCCCCCGCCGCCCAGGGGCAGCACGAACACCGGCATTCCTCCCATACCAGGACAGGGGCCGGTTTCGCCTGTTCCCACGGGGAAACTGGCGTTCAGGCCGACCAGCGTCGTCGATCACGAGTTGACCCGCCTGAATGCCTACACCTTCCTGTCCCCCGTCGGGTGGCAGGTGTCATCGCGTATCGTCTGGCGCAACATTCCGACCGACCCGGCCGCCCCCTACATCCGTGTTGTGAATCCGACGGACGGGGCGGAAATCGGTATCTTGCCCAACCTGAGCTTCTCCTGGGGACCCGCCATCCAGATGTTCTTCCGTCAAGGCGACAACTACATGGGATCCGAGGTTCATCCGGTTGTAATCGACCCGATACAGTTCATCCGGACTGTGCTCGTCCCGAGACAGCACCCTCATTTACAGCAAGCGCAGGTGGTTCAGTCGGAGAACCTGCCACGTTTGGCTGAGGCGATAGCAGCAAAGTACCCGGGTGTCACTAACACGGGACAGATTAATGCGGGGCGGGTGCGTTTTGAGTACCAGGAGGGCGGTCGGCCGATGGAAACCGACATCTACGCGGTCGTCTTCGCCGTAACCCTGCAGCTCAGCACTTCATCCAGCATTTATTGGGGAACCGAGGAGAACCGTTACGTAAAGGCGCCCAAGGGAAAGCTGGACCAGCTCTATCCTGTCTTTCAAACCGTCTCCTATTCGTTTCGACCGACCCTTGAATTCTTCAACCGGCGGCAACAGCTTGTCGACATGTTCGTACAGATGGACGCGCAGCGCGGGCGGCAGGCGGTTGAGGCGGCAATGAACTCGGCCCGGGACAATCCGGTGCTGGCCTTGAGCAAGTACATAGCGCGAACGAATGACTCCGTGTCCGCCGGAATCCGGCAGTCGTACGAGTACAAGAGCTCGGTCAATGACAGGGTCAACCAGAACTGGTCCTACCGTACCAGGGGGGTTGACGGTTACACGAACCCCTGGACTGGCTATCAAACACAACTCCCGGCAGGATACCGGGAGGCTTGGGTCGCTGCGAACGGGGAATACGTTTTGTCGAACGATCCGGGGTACGATCCGAACGTGGGATCGACCATCACGTACCAGCGGATGCCGAAACAGCAGTAACCGGAGGTCGTTACTCCTCGAAGTACTTCGGGAGGTCGGGGACGGGGTCCCAGTAGATGTCCTGGCCGGTACCCGGCGGGACCGTTCCCGGTTGACGGATCATCCCCGGCGTGCCCGGATTTCCGGGTTGCGGATATGGGGACCAGCCCGGGCTCGGCTGTGATCCCGGTTGTGGGTAGCCGGCAGGACCCATCTGACCCGGCTGTTGCGCCATGGCGCCGGAGGTTGCGCCCGGAATCGCTCCGGGAATGGCTCCCTGCATAGTCCCGGGCATTCCCGCCGTCATTCCGCCCGGCATCCCGGGTCCGGCCATTTGAGGGCTTCCTGCCATCGCCGGCGGGGCGGGGTACTGAGCGTTCGGGTAAGTGGCAGTGATGGACCCGCGGAGGAGGAGGAAGGCCCCAATGGCTACCACCACAACGAATACCGGCACCAGCACGAGGCCGGCGATCAGGGCGTACAGCCAATACCGGCGCTTCTTCTCTTCGGGTCGTGGGTTGAGTTCTTCAGCTTGCATCGCGCGAATCACGTAGTTGTTTGACATATCGTTTTCCTTTCCGTGCCTCTATCCCTAATCGCGCAAACTGAAACAAGAATCGCTCATACCGAAAAACCGTCTACGAAAAGCGAAGTTGCCGGCAACTCCGATTCTTCACACCTCCGTACAGCACGGATAGAGCCTTTCGGCGGCAGGAGCGAAGCCCCGTGCTAAACTGCTTTTCATCCGAGTTCTAAGGAGTCTGTATGCTGCACCGTTTTGTTGTCGTGTTCCTCGCCGGGTTGACCTTGCTATCCGCCGCTCCCGTTTCCGATCCGAGACTGGCCGGGGCTTTTCGGGAGCCGGCTAAGAACGGATGGACTTTCGTTCATCTGGAAGGTGACCCCTATCGAATCGGTTTCCAGAATGGCTTTCTCCTGTCCGCCGAAATCGCCGAATTTCAGAAAGTTGTGGCGCTGGAGCTGAGCCATGACACCAAGAAACCGTGGTCCTTCTTCAGGGCGACCGCAGAGAAGGACCTCTGGCCACTGATCGAACAGGAGTACCGTGACGAGCTTCGGGGGATTGCCGAGGGAGTCCAGGCTGAAGGGGTGAAACTCGACCTTTGGGACATCGTCGTCCTGAACGCCTGGCTCGAGCTCGGTTACTACAACACGTGGTACGACAAGCAGCAGGGTCAGACGTCGAAAGCGGTTGTGCCCGAACGTTGCAGTGCCTTTGTCGCAACCGGAAGCTACACCAAGGACGGCAAGGTCGTGATCGCGCACAACGCCTGGACCGGCTACATGGACGGGCGATTCTGGACAATCGTCTATGACATAGTACCCACCCGCGGCCATCGCATCCTGATGGATGGGCTCCCCGGCCTGATCCACAGCGGCGACGATTTTGGTCTCAACTCAGCCGGGATTGCGATTACCGAGACGACGATTTCGAATTTTGCCGGCTGGGACCCGAAGGGAATCCCGGAGTTCGTTCGTGCCCGAAAGGCGATGCAGTACTCCCAGTCGATCGACGATTTCATTCGAATCATGAGCGAGCGGAACAACGGGGGCTACGCCAACAACTGGCTGGTCGCGGATCGCAAGACAAATGAGATCTGCAGCCTGGAATTAGGCCTCAAGAACGTGAACGCTTTACGAAGCTTCGACGGTTACTTCTGCGGCGCCAATTTCCCGGTAAACCAGAAGCTCCTGCATGAAGAAACGGAGTTTCCAGCCGGCGATATAAGTGTCAGCGGCAATGCCCGCAAGAAGCGCTGGGAGCAGCTGATGGCCGAAAACAAAAGCAAAATCGACGTTGCCGCCGCCCAGAGATTCATGTCCGATCACTTCGACACCTACCAGGGGAAGGTCGAGCCCAACGAACGCACCCTGTGCGGGCATATTGACCAGTCTCCGAGAGGCCTTGTCTCCTGGCAGCCGCCCTACGGGATTGCGGGTGCAGTGCAGTCCAAGGTGGCCGACGCGGGAATGATGGAACGGATGTCTTTCGCCGGCTCAGCCGGTCACGCCTGCGGCACTGACTTTAAGGCGTCAGACCATCTGGCCCAGCACCCGGAGTTCGCCTGGCAGAAAGAGTACCTGCGCGATCTTAAATCGCAGCCCTGGACGACCTTTTCGATCGCGAAGGATCGGCAGCCTTAGGGGTCTTTTTTGACAGGATTAACAGGATCAACAGGATCTATCTTGAATCCTGTTAATCCTGTTCATTCTGTCCAAACAACCGCGTTGCCCGCGACACCAGCCAGCCCACACCCAAGGTCACGCTCGTCCCGATCAGCGTGTACCACGTCAAGGCGACCCAACCACTGAAGTGAACGAAAAGGGTGGTGGCCAGACCGGCAATCATACCCGTCAGGGCCGCGCTCTGCCTGGCTCGCCGGCCCATCCCCAGGAGGAATATTCCAAGGATGCTCCCCATGGTGATGCTTTGGATGGTGAGGCCGGCCAGCAGGACCGATCCCCAGTTCCGGGCCAGCATGGAAACCGCAACGAGAATCGCTCCCCAGATAAGCGTGAAGAATCTTGACATGCGGAAGTAGTGAGCATCGCTCGCCTGGGGGACGAGGTAAACCCGATAGAAGTCGTTCGTGGTTGCGGACGAGAGGGAGTTCAGGCAACTGCTGAGCGTGGACATCGCGGCCGCGAAGACGGCTGCGACGACCAGGCCCGACAGACCCGTCGGCATGTGGTTGACTATAAAGAGGGGGAAAACCTGGTCCGCCTGTCTGATTGCCTGCGCCGGAGGGAAGTGACGATAGAACGCGAACAACATGACGCCGATCACGAGGAAGAGCACAAACTGAAAGAAAACGATTATGGCGCTGAGGATCAGGGCAACCTGGCTGTCCCGTTTGCTCCCCGATGCCAGATAGCGTTGTACCATCATCTGGTCACTGCCGTGGGTGGCAAAAGTCAAGAATGCGCCTCCCACTATTCCTGCCCAGAAGGTGAAGGTTCGGGAAACGTCGAAGGTGAAATCGAGAATCTGAAACTTATTCAAGGGCGCGGCAACAGCCGTTACCTCCGCCCATCCGCCGGGGATTTTATCCAGCAGGAGAAAGAAGGCCACGATCGCTCCGGCGAGATAGATGAAGAGCTGAACGACGTCGGTCCAGATAACCGCCCGCATGCCCCCAAAATAGGTATAAACGATGGTGATCAAACCGATTATGGCCATCGTGGTGAGATCGGTCATGTCGGTAATGGCGGCAAGCACCAGCCCTGTCGCAAGAAGCCGAACTCCGTCACTCAGACCACGCGTAGTAAGGAAGAGAACCGAGGCTACCGTTCGGACCGCTCGCCCGAAGCGAGCCTGAAGGAGTTGGTAAGCCGTCTGGATCTCGCCCTTGAAATATCCCGGCATGAGCAGGAAGCTGACGAGAAGCTTCCCGATGATGTATCCGAAAGCAAGCTGCAGAAACGTGAGATTCCCGGTGTAAGCAATAGCCGGGGCTCCGATGAAGGTCAGACTGCTCGTCTCGGTTGCGACAATCGAGAGAGAAATGGCCCACATCGGGACTCTCTTACCGGCCAGGAAGTATTCGTTGATTGTTTTTTGGCCGCGACCGAGCCAGGTTCCCAGGAAGACGTTGCAGGCGAGAAAGACCGCAAGAACCGCGTAGTCGATTCCGGTGAAGCCCATCCGGTTATCGTCGATATTCGCCAGGTAACAGTCAATGGTAAACTTGCGTCGGCTAAAAACATGTACATTCTCGGTATCGACGGCGGCGGGACCAAGACAGTCTGCGTGGCTGCGCGAGCGGACGGGGAAATCCTGGGAAGAGGGATGGCCGGGCCGGCGAA
>RPQK01000289.1 GCA_003819755.1 Acidobacteriota bacterium
ATCGGTGCCGGAGCTTCCCCACACGCCAGTAGGAAAATCATCTCCCGTCACCGTCATCCACGTCTGCCAGGCGACCCCGTCGTAGTGCAGGATCACCCCTGCCGGGCCGCCGACAGCGAAGACGTCCCTCCCCGAGCTGCCCCACACGCCACGAAGGTGCTGGCCCACACCACTATTCATTGGACGCCAGGACTTCCCGTCATAGTGGAGTATGGTGCCGTTGCCTCCCACGGCAAAGACATCGCTCGGCGAGCTCCCCCACACCGCAAGGAGGGCCGGTGTGGTTGGGCTGTTCATTGCAGCCCAGGCAACGCCGTCATAATGCAGGATGGCGGACTGGTAGGAAGGAGGTCGACCCGGACCGGGCCAGTAGTAGGTGCCGCCGACGGCGAAGACATCACTCGCCGAGCTCCCCCACACGTCAGCAAGATCCGCCTTCGTGCCTCTCAACATCGAGATCCAGATACCACCGTCGTAGTGCAGGAGCACGCTCGAGTCCCACTGGTACTGACCCCCCACCGCGAAAACATCGCTCTCCGAGGCCCCCCACACGCTGGCAAGGAAGGCTCCTGACTCCTCGCTACTCATACCGTTCCAAGCCGCTCCGTCGTGGTGCAGGATGGTTCCCTGTTCTCCCACGGCGAAGGCGTCATTTTCCGAGCTGGCCCACACCCCGTGGAGCTCCTCAGTCGCGCCGCTCGTCATCTCGATCCAAGAGGCGCCGTCGAAGTGCGCGATAAGGCTTCGGGAGGGCCCGCCCTGTCCCCCCACTACAAAGACGTCACTCCCGGACCTCCCCGTCACGCCTCGGAAAGTGGCATTCGGGCGCGTCCATTTGCTCCAGCCTGCCCCGTCGTAGTGGAGGATTACGCCCTGAGGTCCCGCGGCGCTATCCTCCCGGCCGACAACAAAAACATCGCTCCCGCCGCTCCCCCAGACGCCGAGAAGCGTTTCATGGCCCTCACGGCCGCTAACAGACGCCCAGGCATGACCGTCATAGTGCAGGATTGTGCCGCGCTTTCCGACCGCGAAGACATCGCTTCCGGAGCTTCCCCACACAGCGTGGAGATCCTCAGTCGCTTCGCTGCTCATCACCGTCCAGACGAGCCCGTCGTAACGCAGAATCGTGCCGGCTTTCCCCACGGCGAAGACGTTGTTTGACGCGCTACCCCAGACACCGTTGAGGTTCTGCGTGGTTGGACGGTTCATTACAGCCCAGGCGACGCCGTCGTAATGCACGATCGTACCGTAGTCCCCCACAGCGAACACATCGGTCCCCGAAGTGCCCCACACGCTTTTCAGCGGGTTGCCCTGGGGCAGCGGATTGTGCCACTCCCACCCGCCGGCCCGGCAAAGTGTGCCGAACACGATCAGGCAAGCGAGCATCAAGCAGACCTTGGGCGATACCGCCTGGAATCGGGTTCTCAATGCCTTGAAATCGAACGGTCTACCCATGGCCGTATGACCTCCTGCCCGGTCCTTCTGCCACCTTCTGCCGCTGCACTCCAGAAACGGTCCTGGCCTGGCGCCCGCTTGGGGCAACCAGAGCGAGCGCCGTACTTTCGAACCGTCTAGTCCGGCCATCAGAAGGCAGAAAGATCGTACCCGCTTTGCTGGACACCCTGCTGGCCCTGGTATGAACGACTCGCTCCGGTGGTCGTGTCGGTGACCGTAATCGTGAACTGGATGTCCGTCAGCGAGCCGTAGAAGAACCAGAAATGTGAATTGGCTCCGCGCCCGTCGACGATCTTCACCACCAGCTCCACGTTCGAGCTGTCGAAGAACCAGAAATAGCCTGAGTCGGTGGTCAGAGGAACAGCCGTCCCACTGCCGGTCGCGCCGCCCGGCGTCCGCCACGTCACTTCGATCCGAAACCGGCTACCTTGCGTGTAGAGAGATCGGTCAGGCGTCGATCCCCCCCAGGCTGGTCCTTCGCCGAGACGGGCCATTGAAAGGCCAGGTGCGCCCGCAAAGGCCGTGGTATCGTGGCCCCCTGCCTGCACTCCCTGCGGATTGAAGTATGTCTTTACAACTCCCGTCTGGGTATCGACGACTCGGATCGTATATTCGAGGGTGGTCAGGGCGCCGTAGAAGAACCAGAAATGCCCATTCGCGCCTCGTCCGTCCAGAAGCTTTACAAACAGCTCCACGTTGGCCGCCGAGAAGAACCAGAAATAACCGGAATCCGAGGACACCCGAACCGAGGTTCCCTTTCCGGCATGACCCTCGACCGTCCGCCAGGTCACCTCGACCGAGAACCGGTCGCCGCTGAGAAGGAGCTTGTCCCCACCCGGGATAGTCACCAGGGTCTGCGCCGCACCCGACCAGGAAGAGTCGCTCTCCTGCCCGCTGCAATGAATCCGCGCGAGGACCCGATAATGGTACGTGCCGGCCCCAGAGTGACTAAAGCTTCTTGACGTTCCGTTCAGCACCCAGGACTGTGCCCCGATGAAGCCGATGTTTGTCGATTCCTGAAGCAGGTAAACATTCTCGGGACTTGTGCCGGTCCAGGTCACTGTGTAGTTCTCGCCGGTCGTCACGTTCCCCGGCGCTGAAACAATGGGGGGTTGCGGCGGCGGACAAGCAGGGGTGCCGATGGTAATCGTCTTCGTGTATTCGTTGTCCGCTTCATTCGACTCGGTTATCGCCCCGGTGGAATCGGTCCGCAGGCGCAGCGTATGCGTACCGGCGGAGAGCATCCCGAGGGAGACGTCGAAGAACAAATCGAAAGCTCCGCTCGAAAGTGAAGGCGGGCTCTGCCAGGTCTGCCACTGGACCCCGTCGACGTAGAGCTCGGTATAGAAGCTGGAAGAAACCGCCTCCACTCCGTTACTGATCACCGCCCAATCGAGATAGAGGGTGTCGGTCGGAGCAAGACTTGTGCTGTCCGAATTGGTTCCCGGCGTGTTTGATACCACGATCTTGTCGCTCCATCCGGGAGGCGGGTAGGGGGTGAGATTGGGGAGCCCACCGCCGGCTGCCACATAGAACGTTCTGCTGTATTCGTTGTCGTTCTCGTTGCTTTCAGAGACCGAATTCCCGCAATCTACCCGGAGGAGAAGCGTGTGTGTGCCGGCGTTCAGCCTGCCGAGGTCGTAGTCGTTGATGTAAATGAAATAATCCGGTCCCTGGGGCTCGGTCCTGTTCCAGGCCTCGAGGAGGGCCCCATCCAGGTACAGCTGAACACAGAACGGAGAGGCGGTCGGCCCGGTCCCGTTGTTGATGACTGCCCAGTCCGCATAGAGGACGTAGGAGGTCGATAAGTTTGAGGTATCGGTGTTAGTTCCAGTGACCGTTGAAACCACGATCTTGTCGCTCCAGCCCGGGGGCTGGTAGGGCACCAGGTTTGGCTTGCCGCTGCCGTCTGTCACGTAGATGGTCCTCGTATACTCGTTGTCGCCCTCGTTGCTTTCCTGGACCGTGTTCAGTGTGTCAGTCTTGATTGTGAGCGTGTGCAAACCGGGGCTCAGCACGCCGATGCCGACTAAGTCTCGCTCATCAACTTTTCCGGGGAGCAGCGGCTCCTGATAATCCCATGGGTGCCCGCATAGCGCTCCATCCACATAGAGCTCCGTACTGTGGCCTTGCCAGACGGTGCTCGCCGCGTCGTTGATCACCTGCCAACCCGCATAGAGTACGTCTTGCGCGCTGAAATCCGAGACACGGACAAACCCTTCCTCGGTAAACTTCGACAGCACGATCTTGTCGTCCCACCCCTCCGGCTGGTATGGCGTCAGGTTCGGGTGCATCACAAGGAACGTCTTCGAGTATGCGTTGTCATTCTCGTTGGTTTCGATGATCTGGTTGTTGCAGTCAACCTTGATGCTGATGGTGTGGAGACCCGGTTTTAGCAAGTTCCTGCCTCGGTTCCCTGTACGATACTGGCCCGGCGTATATTTGCCT
Organism: Acidobacteriota bacterium; assembly: GCA_003819755.1. Classification (GTDB taxonomy): domain Bacteria; phylum Acidobacteriota; class UBA6911; order RPQK01; family RPQK01; genus RPQK01. The sequence continues at coordinate 3,904 of RPQK01000289.1, forward strand.
TCGTAAAACAGGGCGCAGGGTAGTATGTCGTCGAAGCAGACTTGAGTCACGAAGCTATAGCCGATATAGCTAGGCTCGATCAGCGAGCTTCCCGAGTTAATTACCGCCCACTGCCAGCTGACATTTTCACCAACCTCCGAGTCGTCCGAATTCCTCCCCGCCGAATCCGTCACCACAATCTTGTCGCTCCACCCTGGCAGCTGGTAGATCGCCAGGTTGTAATCTGCAAAAAGTGCCGGAATGGCCGCAGGAACGGCGATAAGAAACGCCAAGACTGAGAAGAGCCGAAGGTGCCTCAACCGTGCCATGTTCTTTTATCACCTCGCTGCTGAAATCAAAAGGCGTTCAGGTCGTACCCGCTCTGCTGGACGCCCTGCTGGCCCTGATATGAGCGGCTCGCGCCGGTGGTCATGTCGGTCACCGTGATGGTGAACTGGATGTCCGTCAGCGAGCCGTAGAAGAACCAGAAATGTGAATTGGCTCCGCGTCCGTCGACGATCTTCACCACCAGCTCTACGTTCGAGCTGTCGAAGAACCAGAAATAGCCCGAGTCGCTGGTGAGCGGGACCGCCGTCCCACTGCCGGTCGCGCCGCCCGGCGTCCGCCAGGTCAATTCAATCTTGAATCGGTCCCGGGCGTAAAAGGCAGGACCCAGGTCAAGCAGCCCTTCCAAATCGGCAGAGAACAACGAGGACGGCGAACCCGATCCGGGGAAAGCGCTGATATCGTGGCCTCCCGCCTGGACCCCTTGCGGATTGAAGTAGGTCCGGACATTCCCCGTCTGGGTGTCGGTGACCGTTAGGGTGTACTCGATGTTGGTCAAGGCTCCGTAGAAAAACCAGAAATACCCGTTCACGCCCCGGCCGTCCAGCAGCTTGACGAACAATTCCACGTTGTCGGGGCCGAAGAACCAAAAGTATCCCGAATCGTTGGATGCCCGGACAGCCACCCCTTGGCCGGAAGAGCCCTGCCCCGTCCGCCAGTTGACCCGGACCGTAAATCGACTATCACGAAGCACCAGGGTATCCGCCGGCCGGATCGCGGTCGAGGCGACGTTAGACCAGGGGGAATCGGTAACGGCGCCGCTGCAGTGGACCCGGGCAAGCACGCGATAGTAGTACTTCCCGGCGCCGGCGTGATTGAAGCTCCTCGAGGTCCCATTGACCACCCAGGATGCAGCCCCGCTGAAGCTCGTACTTGTGGATTCCTGAATCAGGTAGAGGTTCTCAGAGCTGGTTCCGGTCCAACTGATGCTGTAGTCAGTTCCCACCGGTGCGTTGCCTGGCGCGGAAATCACCGGCGGCTGCGGCGGCACGCAAGGGGCCGCCGCCACGGAAAGGGTAGCGGTCATGGTCGAAAAGGGGTCGCTTATCGCGGAAATGGATACTCCGCTGGGCGCGCCGCTATTCAGATTACTGTTCGGGGTGGTGGACACGTCCAGGCTTCTGCGGCACGGTTGTCCCGCGCAGTAGCCGGGAAAGGGGTCCGAAGGATCCCCAAAGTTGGACTTTTTTTCCAGGTCCCAGCGACCGTCCGCCTGTTCCAGCGCAACCTTGTAACGCCCGTCGCAGTTGCTGCAACCCGGATACCACTGGTAATCATTGTCAGCACGGGTCTCGTCGATATGCCAAACGAGAAGACCTGAACCGGGAAGCCCTCGGTCAAAGCCCTCCTTCTGACGGTTCTCGACCAGAAAATATTGACCCGATCCCGTCTGCGCGTCCCCGCTCAGCAACTGATAAACGTCCGCCTCCGTCTCCGCCTGCGATATCGCCTCATTGGTCAGCGTGGAAGTGACCGGGGTGGGAGTCAGCCACCCCATCCTCCATTTGCACCAGGCATCCGGGTGAGCAGGCGAATCACCCCACACGCCATTCCACTGCCCGGCGCTCATCAGACTCCACACGCCGGCCCCATGCGAGTCGAAACCCAGGTCATAAAGGTCGGGAAGACCGAGGTTGTGACCGTGCTCGTGAGCAAAAGGACCGATGGTCATGTCCCCGGAAGCATTAATGAATTCCGCCTGCGCGTTGTACTCAGAGACATAGACAGCCAATCCCGCCTGATTGACACTTCCCGTGTTCACCGCTGTTCGCGTCTCCCAGAAATGGGACCAGATGTCGTTCGGGTTGTTCGAGAACTCTCCTCCCCTGCCCGCATGCACGATGAAAAGCGCGTCGACATCGCCGTCACTGTCCCGGTCATACATTCCGAAATTCACCCCGGCCGCCGCGGCCGCCGCTACGGCGTCTTCCGTCATTTTCTGGGCGTTGCGCGGATATCCCGGGCAGCCTGTCCCCTCGTCAATGCCGAAGCAGCCGGCCGCGTAGTATGCGGAAGTCTGAGGCAGGCGTATCCAGCCGTTGACGCCCGGGTTCACGTCTCCGGTCAGGTCCAGACGGCCATACGAGACTTCCCGGAAGTAATCGCGCAGGCTTCCGGTGGCTGGGGTCGGGGGCTTCAAAGCAAAAAGCAGGTTCCGGAAGGACTGAGGGGTTGCTGTTCCCGCCTTGTCGGGGAAATCGACCATCAGCACGAGCACATGCCTGGTCTGCCAGGGCGGTTCGCCCACGGTGAACGTCCTGGTGTATTCATTGTCGGCTTCGCTGCTTTCCGTGATCGCCCCGCCACTGTCCGTTCTTATCCGTAGGGAGTGCGTCCCGGAGGAGAAGGTCCCGATCGAGTAGTCGGAAATCGGGCTGTGGTCGCCCACGTTGAGCGGAGGATGGGTGTACCAGGACTGCCGCAGGGCCCCGTCCACGTAAAGCTCCGTGTAGAAAGTCGAAGAGGTCGCCGCCGTCCCGCTATTGATCACGGCCCAGTCGACATACAGGGTCTGGCCGGCCAACAGGCTCGAGCTGTCCGATTGTGTCCCCGTCACGTTCGACACCACGATCTTGTCGCCCCAGCCGGAGGGCTGGTGAGGCGTGAGGTTTGGCAACCCGCCGCCACAGGGCTCGACGGCGATGGTTCGGGTGTACTCGTTGTCGGTTTCGTTGCTTTCCGTCAGGGCCGAGGAGGAATCCGTCAGGATACGAATCGAGTGTGAACCTGCCGACAGCGGTCCGATCGCAAAGTCCTCCACGTAAGTGTGATCGTTGATTTGAAGTGGTGGATCCTTATGCCAAGTTTGCTGGAGCACGCCATCCAGGTAGAACTCGGTGTAGAACCGAGCGCCGGTCGGAGCTGTGCCGTTGTTGATCACCGCCCAGTCGACGTAGAGCGTGGCCGTGGAGCAGAGCGGGGAGCCGTCCGCGTGGGTTCCCGGTGCAGTCGAGACGACGAGCTTGTCACTCCAGCCGGAGGGTTGGTAAGGCGTGACGTTAGGACGGAGGCCCCCGCAGTCCACCACGAGGATGGTTCTGATGTACTCGTTGTCGGTTTCGTCGCTTTCACTGATCGCGGATGTCGAATCGGTTTTGATGCGGATCGTGTGCGAGCCGGCGGAGAACGGGCCGATCGCGTAATCCTCCTCGTAACTGCGCTCACTGACTTCGAACGCCGGGTCTTCGTACCAGCTTTGTTTGAGCACGCCATCCACGTAAAGCTCGGTGTAGAACCGGGTGGCAGTCGCAGCCGTGCCGGTGTTGGTGACTGCACAGTCGATGTAGAGCGGAACCCCCGAACAGAACGCCGGGCTGTCCGTGCTGGTTCCCGTCCCGGTTGAGACGACAATGCTGTCGCTCCATCCGGGATGCGGGTAGGGGGTGAGATTGGGGAGCCCAACGCCGCTGGGTGCCACGGAGAACGTTTTGCTGTATTCGTTGTCGTTCTCGTTGCTTTCGGAGACCGAATTCCCGCAGTCTACCCGAAGGCGAAGTGTGTGTGTGCCGGCGTTCAGCGTGCCGATGGCAAAGTCGTTGACGTTAAAGACATGATTCGGTCCCTGAGGCTCGGTCCTGTTCCAGGTCTCGAGGAGGGCCCCATCCAGGTACAGCTGAACACAAAACGGAGAGGCGGTCGGCACGGTCCCGTTGTTGATGACCGCCCAGTCCGCATAGAGGATGTAGGAGGTCGATAAAGAGGTATCGGTGTTAGCTCCAGTGACCGTTGAAACCACGATCTTGTCGCTCCAGCCCGGGGGCTGGTAGGGAGTCAGGTTGGGCGCGCCGCCACCGCCGCCTGTCACGTAGATGGTCTTCGTGTACTCGTTGTCGCGCTCACTGTATTCTGCAATGGAATTGTTTACATCAAGCTTGATCGTAATGGTGTGCCAGCCAGCGGCGAGCCTGCCGAGCCAGAAGTCCTCGTCGGAGCCAGTCAGGCCGGTCTCCAGCGGGTTGCATTCCCAGGTCTCCACGAGCAGTCCGTCCACGTAGAGTTCGTTGACATAGAACCAGGCAACCGCTGATACTCCGTTATTGATCATGGCCCAGTCCACATACAAGTTGTCCGTGACCGAAAGAGTCTCGCTGTCCTGGGACGTTCCCGTATGGGTCGATACTACAATCTTGTCGCTCCAACCCCATGGCTGGTAAGGGGTCAGGTTCGGGCTGCCGCCGGGCCGCACCTGGATGGCTATCGAATAGCCGTTGTCGTTCTCGTTGCTTTCCGTAACTTCCTTCAGGGGATCACAGAGGACCGTTATGGTGTGCTCGCCGGCGCTGAGCAGGTCGAGCCTGTAGCCAGATACGGTGGAGAAAAACTCGTTCGGGGCGATTGTTCCGGAAAGTGACACGGTTGTCACTGTTTTCCCGTCCACGAGTAGCTCGACGCGGAACCAGCCCGGCATTTCCCCGCTGTTCACGACAGCAAAATTAACGTAGATCGAGTCGGCTTCCGAGAAACCGGCACAACTCGACTTCGCTCCTTCAAGGTTCGAGACGACGATCTTGTCACTCCAGCCTTC
>RPQK01000290.1 GCA_003819755.1 Acidobacteriota bacterium
AAGCGTCGATTATGGCAACGGTGGGTCACGTGGTAGATGTAACCCGGCAGGATGTAGCGATTGGAGCGGGGCACGCCGTAACCTCCGCGTCCGAGTCTGCTCCACCTTAGAACGCAGAATCAAGCCCGTTTTTGCGTTCTAAGGCTTGTTTTGCGCCATCCCAACCGCATGATTGCTTAGTGCCGTCTGCCTTTCCTCAGGTCCGACCCCTGCTGTGACCCCGGCTGTCATCTGCTGTCGGCCCCTGCAAATCTAACAAGAGAAGTGTCAAACTGGGCGGGGAAACAATCGCGAGCGCAGCAAGCCTTCGGGGTGCACAAGGCATGCTTGCGCCTTCTTTGACGTTTGCCGGTGCTCACTGTTCTGGAAAGAAAGGCGCAGCATCGGCTTGCGCACTCCGAAGGCTCGCTGCGCTCACGGTGGACGGCTAAACGACCTGCTTTATGGCTAGCTCGTAGAAGCGGCCCTGCCTCGCCATCAAGGCTTGGTAGTCCCCTTCCTCGACGATTCTCCCCTCCTCCATCACGAGGATCCGACCGCAGTCGCGCACGGTGGAGAGCCGGTGTGCGACGACGACCCGCGTACAGCGAAGTTTGGCCAGGCTATCGGTCACTTGCTTCTGAATGACATTGTCGAGCGCGCTCGTGGCTTCGTCAAAAAGCAGGATGCTCGGTTTCGAGATGATGGCGCGGGCAATCAGGATGCGCTGCCGTTGGCCTCCGGAAACCCCGCCGCTTCCCTCAGAGATGATCGTTTGCATGCCCATTGGCATGGCTCGGATGTCTTCTTCCACACCTGCCAGCCGCGCGGCCTCCCAGGCGTTATCCATGGTCTTCCAGGGAGCGGTCATAACGATGTTGGAGAAGACGTCGCCGGGGAAGAGCCGGCTGGTTTGGAGAACTGAGCCGATCGACTGGCGAACAGACGACAAATCAAGCCGTTCGAGGTTGTTTCCGTCATAGTAAATAGCGCCTGATTCCGGTTTTTCGAAGCCGAGCAGGAGCCGCAGGACCGTCGACTTCCCGCACCCGGTTTTTCCCACCAGCGCCACGTACTCGCCAGGATAGACCTTGAAATCGAAGTCCGTGAGTATCAACGGGCCTTCGGGCGTGTAGCGGAAGGAGAGACCGTTGATTTCGATCATCCCCGACATCGACGTAACGATCTTCTTGGTGGCCGACGTTTCCGGCACCGCCTGAAGAACCGGCTGAACCATTTCGAGCAGAGGCTTGACTCCAGACACCGTCAGGACGATTCCCGACAAGGCCAGAATGGCACCGCTGGCTGCACCATACGCGACGTTGAACGCCATGTAATCGGCCGGAGAGACTCTGGCGGCGCCAGCGGTATAGTAGAGCCAAACAGTTCCGGCCGTCGCGATGAGAGTCGCCACCGCAGTATGGATACGGAGGAAAACCGGCGGTGCGTAGGCGAGCGTCGCTTCGTCCCTATAGGCCTGGGCCCACCTGGCAAATGCTCTTTTTTCCGCCCCGGCGAGCTTGATTTTTTGGATTCCCGCGATCATGGCGAAGATGAGCCCGTTCAGTCGGGCTGCAACTCGCATCCTCCTGGAAGTGACCCTCAACTGCCACCAACTCGAAAGCACCGACAGAACGAGCGATGCGGCCAGGATCAGGATGGCGGGTCCGGCCAATGCAGGCGCGAAACTCCTCATCTGGAACAGGTACACCACCGAGAACAACGCGGTAAGGCCGACCGTTAGCGTTGCGTTAGAAAGAGCGCTGCACAGGGCGTTCAAGCTCATAATCCGGCTGGACAGTTCACCGGCGGAGTACTCTTTGAAGAAAGTCGCGGGCAGGGCCAGCAGCCGCATCATGCCCGCCGGCTGCACGGACAGGCTGATTTTCTGCTGCAGGCGGTTCAGGATAATGCCCCTGACAACTCCAAACAAAGCCATGCTCGCTGCCGCTCCGAACAGGAGCGCCGCGATGGCCGGGACCATCGACTTCACCGCCCCCGGGATGACACTATCGAATATCACCTTGTTCATGAAGGGCAACAGGAGGCCCAGCATCGCCACGCCCGCACTCGCTGTCAGCACGAACAGGAAGTCCGCCGCGCTCAGGCTTTTCAGCATGAAGCGCAGGAGATCAGCAATGCCGAGCTTTTCTGCCTGAAGCGGCCGGTAGAAGCAGAAAGCATCCACTGCCAGGTTCCGGCCGGTTTTCCTGTTCACCCGGATGAGGCGGCCGCTCCTGTCTTTGTAGGTGTAACCGTGCAGCCGGCCCGGCATAATTGCGACCACGTCCCCGTCGGTCGTGCTTCCGAGCAGGCAGCCAACCGCGTCGCGCCACCAGTCCCCGGTCAATTCCACGCGGCGGCGCATGATTCCCGACGGGCGGAGCATGTAGTCAATCTGAGCGTTGAGGTCGGTGATCTCTTCCGGGACAGCCGGAGCCCAGCCGACCAGGGCGGTCACGATTTCGGCAACGGCTCCTTTTGCCTCATCAGCACGCTCTCGAGTACTCGGCTCAAGGATTGAAGCAAGGTCCCGAAACGCCTGCTCGAACATCCTTTCGTCGTATTCTCGTCTGGCTGCAATCTGAGTCTCTAGAGAGTTAGGAGCCATAAAACCCCGTTCTCACGGGTCCTGCGAGCAAATCTTGGTATACCCGATCTACCGGCGCTTGTCTATCTGATAGGCTCATCTCAGCGACGGATTTCGCAGGTGGCTCATTTCCATTGACCGGCTCCCGGCCCGGATCTATCCTTGCAACCAAATGGTAACCGACCTCTTTGAAGGGAGGGTAACGTTTTGTCACAGGAGAACTTCAGGCTTTTTCTCGAGGCCGTCGCGAAGGACGAGTCGCTCGAAGCCAAGCTCGCAGCGATCGGCGACAAGTACCACAACCAGGATCTTGATGAATCAAAACGGGAAGCGCTTTGGATGAACGAGGTAATACCGTTGGCCAGATCCCATGGATATGATTTCACTATCGAGGACCTGAGAGCCTTTCATGAAACCATGACGCCGAAACCCGGCAAGCTGGCGGATGAGGAATTGAACCTCGTGGTCGGCGGTGGGATATGTGTTTGTGTTGTCGGCGGCGGCGGTGGTGGAACGGGGTACACCGAGTGCAGTTGCATGAACTTGGGGCGCGGATGGAACGAAGATCGAACCAGGAGATGTTTTTGCTTGAGTTTCGGGTTTGGGCAGGACTAGTTGGGATGACCGTCCCCGCCGCCTTGTCCTGAGGAGCTGAGTCGGCCGCAGTGAAATCCGGGGAAACCGCCTGAGTGAGTGGATTTTCGCATAATGAGTCAGACTAGTAGTTCAATCTTTCGCAAGAGCGCCCTGGAGAGGATCTCCACTCCGGAACAGCTGAACGACTACATCCGCGTCACCAATCCGCGCATCTGGATTCTGCTGCTGGCGCTGCTCGCGCTGCTTGGCGGCGCGGGTATTTGGGCCTTTTTCGGTTCCATACCGGAGACAGTGACCGTAAACGGGGTGGCCTATTCTGCGGAGGGCCAAGCGAAAATGGTCGTCGGCTTTGTGAAACTCAGGACGGCCAGACGTCTCGCGGTCGGAATGCCGGCCCAAGTCTCGCCTGACTACGCCCCGCGCGATGAGTACGGATTTGTTTACGGGACGATCGGCCGGATCGGCCAAAGACCGGTCTCCGATTCGGACATTGCGGCGAAATTCGGCGAGACGGGCCGGTATTTGAAGACGCTGCTCCCGAAAGAGGGAAACGCAGTGGAGATTGAGATCTGGCTGGACGTTTCAAACGACAAGCTCCGCTGGTCGAACACGAAAGGCGAAGCGATCCAAGTCGCCAGCGGGTCCGACTGCAGCGCCAGGATCATTACCCGTGAACGCAAGCCCTATCAGCTGGTCTTCTGATGAAAAAGATTGCAAAGGTTCCCGTCGTTTTGCAGATGGAAGCCCTGGAATGCGGCGCCGCCTCGCTGTGCATGATCCTGGCCTATTTCGGGAAATGGCTGCCGCTCGAGCAGGTCCGCGCCGATTGCGCCGTCTCCCGTGACGGGGCGAGTGCCAGGAATCTCGTGCGGGCGGCCAGATTATACGGTTTGACAGCCTACGGCTATCGGATGGAGCCGGAGAATCTGCGGGACGTCACCCATCCAGTGATCATTCATTGGAACTTCAACCATTTTGTTGTCTTTTGCGGATTCAAGAAAAAGCATGCCGTGTTGAACGACCCCGCGAACGGTACGGTCGAAGTGCCCCTGCAGGAGTTCGAGAAAGCGTTCACCGGCGTCGCGCTCGTCTTTAAGAAAGGTGAAGCGTTCCGGCCCGAAGGAAAACCCAAAAGCGTGTTGGCTTTCGCGAGGAAGAGGCTTAAAGGAGCCTTCCTCCCCTTTGTCTTCGTTGTCCTGACGGGGATTCTGGCCGCGCCGGTCGGAGTGGCTTTGCTCCTGGCCTCCCGCGTTTTCATGGACAACATCCTCGCGGGAAGCAATCCGGAGTGGCTGCTGCCTTTTGTCGGTGCATTTGTCATCGCAGCAACTTTCCAGTTCCTGGTCGGCGTGGTCGAGGCGATTGGCTGGCTGAGGATGGAAGGACGTTTTGCCATAACGGCTAATACCGAGTACGTCTGGCATGTTCTGCGCCTTCCGATGGAGTTCTTTTCTCAGCGGTTCGCCGGCGACATCGTTTCCCGCCAGGGCCTGAACCAGACAATTGCAGCGACGCTGATGCGCCGGCTGGCGCCGATTCTATTAAACGTCTGCCTGCTCACCTTCTACCTCCTGGTGATGATCCGGTACAGCGTGATGCTGACCCTGATTGGCGTGGCAGCGGTGCTTCTCAACATCTTGGTGGCGAGGACGATCGCTCGCCGGCAGGTGAATCTGAGCCGAACTTCGCAGGCCAGCGGAGGCCGGGTCGCCGGAATCACGATGACCGGGATTTCCATGGTTGAGACGATCAAGGCCGGCGGGGCCGAAGCGGGCTTCTTTCAGAAATGGTCCGGGTACTTTGCCCAACAACACAACGCCCAGGTGAGCATGGCGAGGTTTATTCAGTACTCGGGTGCCCTGCCCGCCTTCCTGCAGCAGGCCGCAAGCATCGCCATTCTTGTGGCAGGCGTCTACCTGATCCTGGACGGGACGTTCACGATCGGCATGCTCCTTGCTTTTCAGGGCTTGCTGTCTTCTTTCCTGCTGCCCGTTAATCAACTCGTGGAAGCGGGGCAAAGCCTGATTACCATGCGCGCCGAGATGGAGCGTGTCGACGACGTCTTGAACTACAAAACCGATCGAGAGCAATCCTTCAGCGCCGATTCCGAAGCGGCGCTGAAAACGGGAAAGCTCTCGGGTGCGCTCGAAATAAAGAACATCACCTTCGGATACAACCGGCTTGCTCCTCCCCTTATCCAGGATTTCTCGGTGATTGTAAAACCCGGAGCGGTCGTCGCGCTGGTGGGGAGCAGCGGGAGCGGGAAATCGACGCTCGCGAAACTGATCACCGGGCTCTATCCAGTCTGGAGCGGGGAAATTACGTTTGACGGCAAGCGCCGGGAGGAAATCGATCACCACACTTTCAAAAGCTCGGTAACGATGGTCGATCAGGACATCGTCCTTTTTGAGGACACGATCGCCAACAACATCCGGATGTGGGACAAGTCTATTGAGGATTTCGCGGTGATACTCGCCGCCCGCGACGCCGATATCCACAGCACGATTCTCGCTCGCCCCGACGGGTTCGACCACATCATCAAAGAAGATGGGAAGAATTTCTCAGGGGGCCAGAAGCAGCGCCTGGAGATTGCTCGAGCATTGGCTCAAGAACCGACCCTGATTGTCCTTGACGAAGCGACGAGCGCACTGGATGCCAAGACGGAGGAACAGGTCATGCGGAACATACGAGACCTTGGCGCCACATGCATTGTGATCGCGCATCGGCTTTCTACTGTCCGGGACTGCGACGAAATCTTCGTGTTGGAGAAGGGCCGGCTGGTGGAACGGGGAACCCACGAGGAGTTATACGCCCTAGGCGGCACTTACACGAAGCTGATTTCGGTGGATGGCTGAAGCCGTCGGGCCGTTCACCGTTCACCGTTCACCGTTAGCGGTCCAAGCTGCCTCTCCAAATAGTGAACGGGAAACGGTGAACGGTGAACCGTCATTCGGTGTAAATCGCTCTTATCTTCTCTTCGTACTTATTCTTGAAGAAGTAACAGGTATATTCGTCGCAGCCCAGGTAATCCCCGGTTGTGAATAGAGCGCCGGCGCGGCAGCCGCCTCCGCAGGTCAACCGATACTCGCAAGCATTGCACTTCTCGTTGTGAGCCAGAAGCTCGTTAAGGCGCGTGTCTATGGCACGCAGGTACTTTGACTCGGAAAGCGCCTGGATAAGCCCCATTTCAGTGATTTTTGGCATCTCCTCTTGAAGAGACGATCCGGTGAGCGGAATGCAGGGCAGCAGCCGCCCGTCCGCGCCGATGTACATCGTGGTCCTCGCACTGCGACACAGAGTCTGGCGGACCATCTTCTCGCTTCCGTCATATTTCTTGAAGGGTATCCAGTACTTATCGCTTCCCTTATCGCAGCAGAAGCTACCGCCTAACATAAGGGACAGCGGCGCACCGGCTGCTTTGTACTTTGGAATGAAGGCGAGGTACGCCTCGCATAGTTCCTCCGCGGTGAGCGTGTATTGCCCCTTCTCGTTAAGCCATTCGCCCGCATCCGTTGCCGGTGAGGTCTTCACTGATCTGACACCGTGTCCGGCCAATACCAGGATCGTCTCCTCGAGCGTGTGGATGTTCGCTCTATGCAAGCACATTTCGACGGAGCTAGGAAAGCCACGCTTCTGGAGTAGCTTGAAGGCGTCCAGTGCTTTTTTCTCGGCACCTTCAACACCACGCAACCAATCGTGCCAACCGATCCCGTCAAAACTAATCGAGAAGTCCGGACGGATTCCGCGGCTCTCCAGCTGGTCAAGCAGTCTCTCGTTGATAAGAGCCCCGTTCGAGTAGATCTGAAAGATGCAAATGCTCTTTTGACGCAGGGCGTCCACGATCTCGAAGAAATCCCGCCGCACCAACGCTTCTCCGCCTGTCAGCGAAACTCGATATATGCCGGCCTGTGCCAGTTGCTCGACAACGTCCAGGCATTGTTCGCGGGAAAGCTCGCCGTACTTGGCATCCGGCGCGGACATGTAACAGTGGCGGCAGCGGTAATTACACTTCCCGGTGATAGACCAGTGCGCGGTGGCAATATAGCGGCAGGGGAACCGATGGTATTTCTGAAAATCGGACAGTCGTCGTTGGTCGCGGGCTTCCTCGATAATTTCGTTTTTGAGGAGTTCCGCCATGATCTGACGATGGATCGGAAAGAGAACCGGGTTGTCTGCATCGAAAACGCCATCACAAAAGCTCAGGGCCTGAAACGTACTGTCATTAAGAAAAATCGCGCGGCCTACACGGGTGTCTACCAGGGCGTACGGCAAGAGCTCCCAGCCTCGCAACAAGAACCATTCTTTCAACAGGTACCGCATAGATAAACTCCGAAGTTTCAGCCGCTTGACATCCGCATCCTCGTATACCCCATCGAAGCCCGCTTGTCTACTCCGATCCCCTTCGGTTTCCGAACCTCCGAGGCTCCTGAGCGGGACAAGATTCCCGGTGAAATTCTGACCCCTTCCCGTTGACGCGCAATAGTTTCAGGGCTATCCTCGGCATCGTCGAACGAACCAGTTGCAAGTGCAGCCGTTCGCCATCTAAAAGAAAGCGAGGAACGACGTGTCACAGGAAAGTTTGACGTCATTTTATGAGACGCTGAGCCGGGACGAATCGCTCAAAGCGAAGCTTCAGGCGATCGTTAGCGCACACCCTGAACAAACCGTCGACGAATCTCAACGGGAACGATTGTGGGAAAACGAGATTCTGCCACTGGCGAAATCCGAAGGTTTTGACTTCACTCTGGCAGATGTCAAAGCGCTGCAGGCGGCCGAGAGGCGGCAAACCGGCCCGTTGGCCGACGAGGAATTGGACGCCGTGGTCGGTGGTCGTCTCCATTGTCTTTGCTTTGTCATCGGCGGCGGGAAAGACGAAAACTCGTTCTGTATCTGCTCGGTAACTGGCCACGGAGGGGGCGTTTTGATTTGCGCCACTTGGGGTATCGACAGGTGAAAACTACCTGATCAGCTGACCGCCGCTGACCGACCAACCCTATCGATTGCCGCGCGCTTTTCTTCGCTGCACGGCGAATGCTAACATCAGCCGCCGGAGGGATCAGTCATCGCACACTCTGGGCTTGTTGTCTGGCCTTGATAATCTGCCTTTTCGCTCGCTGCAACCGAAGCGCGGATAACCGTCACCTGGTCGGCATTGCTTTCGAAACGCTCCAGACTGAGTACTGGGTCGCAAGTTTTGAGGCCATCAAAGACGAGCTGGCCAAGCGGGATATGGAGGCGGTCCAGGCGATCTCCGATCATGATCCCAACCGCCAGCTGCAGCAGGTGCAGAACTATATCGCCCGAGGGGTGGCCGGGATCATCCTGGTCCCGAAGGACGCACAGACGGCCATTCCCTGATCAGGGCCGCAAATCAGGCAAAGATTCCAATAGTTCTCTACAACCGGCCGCCGGCGCCCAGCAGGACAGCAGGAGGACAGCAGGGGTCGGACCTGGCAGGGGACAGCAGGGGTCGGACCAGGTCGGACCTGGTCGGACCTGAGGAAAGGCAGACGGCACTAAGCAATCATGCGGTTGGGATGGCGCAAAACAGGCCTTAGAACGCAAAAACGGGCTTGATT
>RPQK01000291.1 GCA_003819755.1 Acidobacteriota bacterium
AAGGCCGAAGCCGAAGTGTATTCCTACTACAACAAGGCCTACTACGAAGATCGCGTCCGCTATCACCTGGTTGACGGTCCAATCGGTGAAGAAGCCCGCTCGGTCGCTTTGGCGGCTTGGAGGGGGCTGGGTTGCCGGGATGCGGGGCGCGTTGACCTGCGATGTGCCGCGGACGGGTCCGTTCATTTCATTGAAGTGAACCCGCTGGCGGGGCTCAACCCGGTCTGGTCGGACCTACCCATCCTCTGTGGATTTGCCGGTATCTCCTATAAAGAGTTGCTTCAGATGATCGTCGAATCGGCGTCGGAACGAATCAGGAGGGAGTCCCTCTGAGAGTCGCTGTCCTCCATCAGCACGTGCCGCCGAATGCCGGTGAGGATGAGCAGGACGTCCTCGAGGAAGCTGCTACCGTGTCCGAGGCGCTTCGCGAACTGGGGCATACCGTTTACGAGAGCACTTTCACGCTGGATCTACCCAAAGTCACGGCAGACCTGCGTGCTCTTCAGCCGGAGGTGGTCTTCAACCTGGTTGAATCTGTGGAAGGGAGCGGCCGATTGCTCAGCCTCGCGCCGTTGCTTCTCGATTTTCTCAAGATTCCGTACACCGGTTGCCCGGCGGAAGCGGCTTTCTGCACGGGCAACAAGCTGATCGGAAAGCAGATCCTGAAGGCAGCCGGAATTCCCACCCCGCCTTGGCTCACTCCCTCGACTCTTGCGGCAGAGGCGTCCCAGGCGGAGAGCTGGATCGTCAAGTCGGTCTGGGAGCATGCTTCAATCGGACTGACTGAGAATTCGGTGGTGTCGGGCGAATCAGGGTTGGCCGAGGGACTGCGACGCGCCGAGGCTTCAGCCGCCGGCGAGTCTTTCGCGGAAGCCTTCATTCACGGCCGGGAGTTCAACATCTCCGTTCTCGGCGGGCCGGACGGGCCCGAGGTTTTGCCCGTCGCCGAATTGGTATTCGTCGATTTCCCGGAGGGAAGGCCCAAAATAGTCGACTACCGAGCCAAGTGGCACGAGGACTCTTTCGAGTACGAGCATACGGTGAGGTCCTTCCTTTTTCCACCCGAGGATGCGGTCCTGCTTCAGCAGCTGCGAGATCTGTCGCTGAAATGCTGGGCCCTCTTCCGGCTTCGCGGCTATGCCCGCGTTGATTACAGAGTCGACGACCAGGGGAATCCGTGGGTCTTGGAAGTTAACACGAATCCATGCATTTCCAAGCAGGCGGGGTTTATGAATGCGGCTCGCCAGGCTGAACTGACTCCCGCCACCGTTGTTAACAGGATCATCGCGGACTCTGTCACTCAATGAACATGAAAATAAGAACACAAGTTCGGCCGGCGGATCCTGACGAAATTCGAGCACTGGTCACGGCCACGGGCTTCTTTACTGAGGAAGAGGTGGGAATTGCTGCAGAGCTGATCCAGGAAGCAGTGGATCGGGGTACGGATTCCGGCTATCTAGTCCTCGTGGCTGAGCACGACGGGCGGGTGCTTGGTTATACCTGCTACGGTCCGATCCCCGGAACGGATTCCAGCTACGATCTCTACTGGATCGCTGTCCATCCCGACGCCCAGGGGCATGGATTGGGGAAAACCCTGATCCGGGAAACTGAAAAGTTCATCCAGGAGGCAGGCGGGCAGCGAGTGTACATTGAGACCTCCTCTCGAGATCAGTACGCTCCGACCCGCCGCTTCTACCTGTCTTGCGGCTATGCCGAGGAAGCCCGGCTGCTGGACTTCTACCGGCCGGGAGATTCCAAGGTGATGTACAGCAAGAAGCTGTGATTTGCGTTTTGACCACAGCCGCTTGCGGCTGTGTTTACAGCAGCTTCTCCATTAACACCGGGTCCGGCATGAGATCCCGATGGGCGACGTACAGTTCTTCCGTCGACCGGACGACCCCGAGGCCGAACTTCTCGAACAACGGCCGCGACCAGCCATTCGCGACCAGTTGGACTTTCCGGCAGGCCAGCCTCTCAGCCAGGGCAAGCTGTTGCGCCACCAGGCCCCTCGCAATTCCTCGCCGCCGGAAGACTGGATCAACGGTTAGCCCGAACACGAAAAAGTATTCCCCCCGAGGAATATGCCGGGGCGGGAAGGTTTCACTCAGCGGGGCAAGCCTGGCGTCCGTGTCAGTGAGGAAAGCGCAGCTGAAACCGAGGATCTCCGGGCCGGCGCCGGCTACGACGAAGCCCTGGGGGAAGAGGAGAAAGCGGCGCTTCAGATCCTCGAGAGAGGCGCTCAGTTGGTGCCAGACCCGGCTGTCGAGTTGAGCCACCCGCTCGAGATCCTCCATTTTGGCCGGACGCACATCCGCGCTCGTGTTCACGCGACCGATGCTAGCATAGCGTGGCGGCTCACTCGAAGTGCCGCTTTTCGTTCGGGTTATAATGTCTTCGTGTCCGAACTCTCAAAAGACCTGATTAGGCGACCCGAAGAGGCGCTTTATCGGACGATCTACGCGCCAGTTGATTTGCACGAGCTGCTGGCGTCGGCTGAAAGCCGATCACGTATTCGCCGCCTTCCGCCGGTGCAGCTGTTTTTCGGCCTCAAGGAGCTGACTGACGAGGAGGTCGCTCAACTCGCTCCCCACGTAACCCAGGAACAATGGCAAGCGGTTATCGACCTCGACATTTGGAGCCGAGACAACGCGAACGTCCATCACCTGATCAACCTCCAGAGACACATTCTGCTTACCGATGATCCGGTAGCGCGAAAGCTGATCGGGGCGGCGGATCCCGACCTTTGGGAACTGGCCCTTTCCAGGCTTCTGAAAATTCACCCGAAAGTCGACGAGGAGTACGAAGGAGAACCTGAAGAAGGCGACTATCTGGAGACGCCCGATCAACAGTACCTCCTCGTGCTGCCCCGTAATCCGGAGCTGGCCAGGGTGATGCGGGCCATCCTGCTCCGCGCCTATGAAGTCGACCCGGCCTGGATAAGGTTGCGTCTGGAGGCGGCGCGTTTTCGAACGCGAACCGAGCTGACCGAGTCGGCCTACGAAAAGAGGACCAAGCGCGTCGAAGAGATGGGGTTTCAGGATTACTACGAGGCTGTCGAGATTTATGCGTCTCTCGTGGAAGGCGAGAAGCTGCCGCTGAAGAAAAGCACCGCTCAGCTTTCCACTCTCCCGGCTTCCGTTCGATTGCCCGAATCGGAAGCCCTTCTCCTCATGCAGTTGCTGGCGCAGCTCAGCCGGTCCCAGGACATCTCGCTCTTACTCGAGGAGCTTTTCTTTGTCTGCAACAAGATACTGACGGCTGACCGGGTGTCACCCGGGGAGCCGAAACTGGTCAGGAGAGGCATACGGAAAGCTCTGACGGGGATCAACCTGGGGCTGGACCTCTGGTCGGAAGGTAAGCCGGAAAGGGCGTTGGCGGGCGTTCAGGAGGTCTATCTCCAATCCTTCTTCCGGTTGGGATGCACCAGGCTGGCAAAGCTTCGCGTGAAGGCGGACAGGATCACTGGCGATCAATCGCCCGAAACAGCCGCGTTCATCAGGGGTTTGCGCCGAAAATACCCGGTTCAGAGCTGGCTTCCGGAACCGGGGGCAAGGCTGCACTGGCGTTTTTTCAGTACGAGCAAGGAAGTCGAGAAGGCTCAAAAACGGCTGGAAGCCATCCAGTAGATCCTGTTAATCCTGTCCAAAGACCGTTGGACAGGATTAACAGGATCCACTGGATTTTAGTTCTACCGGACTAGTTCTGCCGTCACAAGGTCCAGATCTTTCATCAGGCCCGTCTGGTATTCCGCAGTCGGGAGTTGCGCCAGGATGCGCTCTGCATTGGGCGCGACCGGGTCACATCCGCGCAGGATCTTGCTCGCGTTTCGCGCAGCCAGTTCCACAGTGTCACGTGCAAACACCCGGGCAGCCGCTTTCATGAATTCGGCAGACCACTTTTTCCCGCCCTGGTGTCCGGCGGCCTTGTGGCAAAGCGCGGCTGCGACTTCGCCCCAGGTCATGATGTCGGACAAGAGGAACATCACGTGCTGTGACTTGGTCAGCTTCAACTCGCGGGCGACTTGGATCGCGTCGGCCAGTACCCGCAGACTCGCAGCTACCCAGTGCGCCCCGGTATCGGTAGGGAGTCCGGCCAGTTTGTCGGCCATGTCCAGGTAATAGCGCCCTTTGGTCCGAACCGATTCGCGCATACGGAACATGGAAATGACGTTCTGAAGAATTTCGCTGGTTCCTTCGTAGATGGTCGTGATCTTGACGTCGCGCTTGATCTTTTCGACCTCGTACTCCCGCATGTAGCCGTACCCGCCAAACGCCTGAATCCCGTCGTTGGCGGCTGCGTCTCCGGCCTCGGTCGCGAAGTACTTGGCCACGGCGCCTTCGACCTGAAGATCCTCTTCGTTAGAATCAAGCCGCTGCGCCACTTTCTCGATGTAAGCTCGGGCCGCCTCCAACTCCACGATATGGGGAACCAGCAGTTTGTGAGTGTAGCCTTGCTTGTCGACCAGTCGTGTTCCGAACTGAATACGGTCCTTGCCGTAAGCGACAGCGCGTTCCAGTGCGGCCATGCCGGCACCGAGGCCAAATGCCGCCACCATCAGGCGCGTGTAGCCGAAAACCTGGTTCGCCTGCTTCAACCCTTGGCCCTCGACGCCGCCGACAAGGTTTTCGGCCGGGACGCAGAGATCCTGCAGAGTCACGGGACTGGTGTCCGACGCACGGATGCCGTGCTTGTCTTCGTGTTTACCGGGGATCAATCCCGGAGTACCGGCTTCGACGATAAAGAAGGATGGACCTTCTGGCGTATCCGCCAAAACAGTATAGAGATCGGCGACCCGGCCGTTGGTTATGAACTGTTTCTCACCGTTGATCTTGTAGGCGACTATTTGCCCCTCGGAATCGAGGATCCTCTCGGCCTTGGTCTTCAAGGACTGCACGTTCGACCCCGCTTCCGGCTCGGTCACGCAATAAGCGACTATCATCCCCTCTTCGGCGATCTTCGTGAGGTACTTCTGCTTTTGCGCGGGTGTCGCGCCGACCAGGATCGGGTCCATTCCCAGGCAAATGGCCAGGAAAGAGGTCGCAACCGCCATATCCATCTTGGCCATCTTCTCGGAGAGGATGGCAATGTCCTCAGCCCCAGCGCCCATTCCCCCGTACTCTTCGGGGACGAATATCAGGTGGAGGCCGACTTCGGGACCGACCATGAAACGGATCAAGTCCATCGGAAAATTGGCCGTATGGTCCAGATCCAGCTTTGTATCCAGCGGCAGCTTGTCCTTCTCCAGTTTGCCCAGCGTGTCCAACACCATGAGCAACATTTCGGGATCCATCTTCTGCATCGTTTCCAGGCCCTCCATCGGGTAAAGAGTGAAGCCTGTAATCATAAATCAGGTTATTGCTTTGGGGATACAGGCAAGATGGCCTCGCGAAAAACAAGGGACAGAAGGGACACAAGAGACACAAGGGACAGAAGGGACAGAGGGCCACCCTTCGCGCGTTGTCCCTTCGTCCCTTCTGTCCTTCCCCTCTGTCCCTTCTGTCCTTGTTGGGCTTCCCGCTTGACTTTTTCTATCACTTGGTTTCGTATTATTACGAACGACGGCTAAAACGAAAGCGAACAATTATGAGAAACAGCATCCTTGCCCGCTCCTGTGTGGCTTTTCTAGTCGGTTTTCCCCTCGTTTTTCTACTTTCCGCCCAGCCGGGCGACCTGAAGCTGAAGGACTGGAAACCGCGCAGCCAGTTGATCGTGAATGAAACCAAGGTTCTTCGTCCCAAATTTCCGGTCATTGACATTCACAACCATCTGGGACGCCTCGAAAATACGAAACAGTACCTGGAGGAAATGGACAAGGCGGGGATCTGGAAGTGTGTCAGTCTGGACGGGAACTCTGCGCAGGATCGTTTCAAGGAACACCTGAAAGCGTCGATGGCTGCAGCTCCCGACCGTTTCCTGGTGTTCTTTCGGCCGGACTTCAGCAAGATCGACGAACCGGACTTCGGGATGAAAGAGGCGCAGCGATTGGAGGAGGCCGTCCGGCTCGGAGCAAGAGGGCTGAAGATTGCCAAGAATCTCGGCCTGACTTCCCGAGACAAGAGCGGCAAGCTGATTACTGTAGACGATCCACGGATTGATCCCATCTGGGCAAAGTGCGCCGAGCTTGGCATTCCGGTAATGGTCCACGTGACCGATCCGAAGGCCTTCTTCACGCCGCTTGATGAGTACAACGAGCGCTATGACGAGCTCATGGCGCATCCCGATTGGTCCTTCTATGGCGAGAAGTACCCAAAGAAGGAAGAGATTATTAATCAGCGCAACCGTGTTATTGCCCGCCACCCGAAGACGATTTTCATTGGGGCTCACGTTGGCAACATGCCCGAGGAACTGCATACGGTGGGAATGTGGCTCGATACATACCCGAACTTCTATGTCGACATCGATGCGCGGATCAGCGAGTTGGGGCGGCAGCCCTACACGGCCCGCCGTTTCCTTATCAAGTACCAGGACCGCGTGCTTTTCGGAACCGACACGGCGCCCAATGCCGAGTCCTATCGGGTCTACTACCGATTTCTGGAGACCGATGACGAGTACTTCGACCCGTCGGGCGGTCATCACCTGCAGGGACGGTGGAACATCTACGGCGTCTACTTGCCCGACCAGGTCCTCGAGAAGATCTATAACAAGAACGCGCTGAAAATTCTGGCCATGTTTAAAGGGGCAAAGCAATGACGATCTCCGTACTTTTCCTCCTGATCACTGCCCTGCTGGGTACACCCGCGCCCCGGTTGGATTCATGGAAGATTCTGGGCCCCGGCGGCGGGGGAGCGCAATACCGGCCGACCGTGAGTCCGCACAATTCCAATCGCGTCTTCGTCAACTGTGACATGACCGGGGCATATATCACGGATGACGGCGGCGAGTCGTGGCGGATGTTCAATCTGCGCGGCGTTGTCAGTTTCTTTGTCTTTGACCCAATCAAGCCCGATGTCATTTACGCGAAAACCATCGGTCTCTGGCGAACGACGGATGGCGGGAAGACCTGGGCGCTCGTTCACCCTGCCCCCGGCAACGTGGACCGGATCAGCATGGCGAACGATCATGCAAGCGAGCGAATCATCACCAAGGACGGAAACCAGGAGACGATCACCGCGTTGGCTGTCGATCCGGCCAATTCCGAAGTGCTGTATGCGGCGATGACGACTCGAGATCAAGCCGTTCTGAAGGTATCCCGCGATGCGGGTGGCACCTGGCAGGACGCGGGTTCCCTGCCGAACGGAGGCCGGAAAATCTTCCTCGATCCGCAATCACCCGAACAGGAGCGGACGCTGTTCGTTGTCGGATCTCGAGCGGTCAGCGTGCTACGGAACAAAACCTGGACCCATCACCCGCCCGTCTCCGTTACGTTTGCTGACATCACAGGCGGTTTCTCGCCGGGAGCTTCAGCGCCTGTTATTTACGGACTGGGGCCGGAGAGCAGAGCGAGAGTCGCAAAGCTTTTCGTGACAAAAGATGGCGGCGCCAGTTGGCTTGAGGTGATGGATAGAATCCATACTGCGAGCGGTGGGAAGCAACTGATGCCTGATTCGGTTGCGGCGTGTGCAACGAAGGGCGAAGTGGCCTATCTGGCCGCGCGCCTGAGGTCTGGTGGCGGTGGGGAGGGCTCAGGAGTATTCAAGACGACCGACGGTGGAGCAACCTGGCAGTCGCTTGTACGCCGAAGCGAAGAGCCGTCGAATCTTGATCCAAACGTCCCTCCGGACCCGGCTTGGTTCTACGGCCTCTATTCGGGCGTGTGGGATGAGTCGGCCCTCACTATGGGGGTTGACCCGAAAAACGGCGAGGTCTGCTGGGCGACCGATTACGGAAATACCGTGCGGTCGACGGACGGGGGCAAGACCTGGCGCTCTCGTGCTTTCAGACTGCTCGGTAAGGGCCTCGTGACCACGCGCGGGCTCGATGTAACCACGTGTTATGGGCTTCACTTTGACCCGTTCAACCTGAAGCGGGTGTTTATCAGCTATACAGACATAGGCGCCTTCAAGAGCGAAGATGGCGGTCAGAGTTGGGGTATTGCCACAGCCGGGGTCCCGCGAGCCTGGCGGAACACAACTTACTGGATCGAGTTTGATCCAAAGGTCAAAGGACGGGGCTGGGCTGTCTATTCGCGCAACCACGACTTGCCACGGCCGAAGATGTGGCGCGGCCGCCAGAAGCTGAATTACGAAGGCGGGGTAGGGATCACCGAGGACGGCGGCGCCACTTGGAAAGTGAGCACGCAGGGAATGCCGCAGACAGCGGCGACCCACATTCTGATGGACCCGACGAGCCCGGTCGAGGCTCGGGTCCTGTATGTAGCAGGATTCGGCACTGGCGTTTTCAAATCGACCGATGGCGGCAAAAGCTGGCAATTGAAGAATAGCGGTATCGAGGGGGCCGAGCCCTTTGCCTGGCGGCTGGCGCGTGACACAGCGGGGACGCTCTACCTGGTTGTCGCCCGCAGGAGCGAGGACGGGCGTCTCGGGACCGATCAGGACGGGGCGGTCTACCGGTCGTCGGACGGCGCTGAGACATGGGAGAGAATGCGGTTGCCTGAGGGAGTCAACGGTCCAAACGGCCTGGCAATCGATCCGGGGGACTCAAGCCGACTCTACCTGGCCGCCTGGTCGCGCCCGGAAGGGGATCGCGCCGTTAACGGGGGTGTTTATCTCTCGACTGACGGGGGCAAGACGTGGGCGAATGTCTTGGCAAAG
>RPQK01000292.1 GCA_003819755.1 Acidobacteriota bacterium
ATTCGTGCTCCAGGATTTCGACATCCTCGTCGTCGCCCACAAGGTCGTCTCGAAGGCGGAAGGTCGGATCGTCCCGTTGAGCCAGGTGAGGCCGTCCGAGCAGGCGACTGACTGGGCAGCCGGCTGCGGAAAAGACCCCCGCCTGATTGACCTTGCCCTGCGGGAGGCCGTACGCGTCGTCAGGATGGAAAACGGCATCCTGATCACCGAGACACGGCACGGCTTTGTCTGTGCGAATTCCGGCGTCGACACTTCGAACGTGCCTGCCGGTTATGCGGTCCTTCTCCCGGAGGATCCCGATCGTTCCGCCGAAGAGCTGAGAAAGACCCTCAGCAATGCTCTTCAGGTGCAACTCGCCGTCGTCGTTTCCGACACTTTCGGGCGTCCCTGGCGGGAGGGGCTCGTCAATGTCGCTATTGGGGTCGCGGGTTTTGGTCCTGTTACCGACTACCGGGGAGAACCGGACTCATTTGGGAAGACGATGCGGGCCAGCGTGATTGCTTCGGCGGATGAGTTGGCCGGTGCCGCCGAAATCGTCATGGGGAAAACCCGTCGTGTTCCGGCGGCGATCGTTCGAGGGTTCAGCTGGGGCGCGAATCGCCAGGGAAGCGGCAGGCAGCTGCTGAGGCCGGCGAGCGCTGACCTGTTCAGATAGACCCGTTATTCCCCATAAGCGATTCGGTAAATCACGCCCGCTTCATCATCCGAGACCAAGAGGGCCCCATCCGGCATAACCAGGACATCGACTGGGCGCCCCCACGCGTCGTCACCCTGCAGCCAGCCTTCGGCAAAGACCTTATAATCGACCGCCTTGCCGCCTTCAAGCCGGACAACCGTTACTCGGTATCCAAGAGGCGTGGAGCGGTTCCAGGAACCGTGTTCCGCAATGAATATCTGGTTCTTGTATTCGGCCGGAAACATGGACCCCGTGTAGAAACGCATCCCCAGCGCGGCGACGTGGGGGCCAAGCTTCTGTTCCGGCGGAGTGAACTCGCTGCAGGGCCGCCGGCTTCCAAACTCAGGATCGGAGACGTCTCCACCCTGGCAGAAGGGAAAGCCGAAATGCATGCCCGGCTGCGGAGCTTGATTCAGCTCGTCCGGTGGCACGTCGTCGCCCAAGAGGTCCCTTCCGTTGTCCGTGAACCAGAGGGCCTTGGTCTCGGGATGCCAATCAAAACCGACCGTGTTGCGAACGCCCTGAGCGAAGACTTCGAGGCCCGAGCCGTCAGGTTTGATCCGGGTGATCGACGCGTAGCGCTTGTCATCCTGCAGGCAAACGTTGCAGGGGGCACCGACCGGAACATAGAGCCAGCCGTCGGGGCCGAAGGCGATGAACTTCCAACCATGATGTTCGTCGGAAGGGTAGGAATCGTTGATCACCACGGGCTTCGGCGGATTCTGAAGACTGGATTCGATATTGTCGTACCGCGTGATTCTGTTGATTTCGCCTACGTAGAGAGAGCCGTCCTTGAAGGCCACTCCGTTAGGGGAGTTCAATCCGCTGGCGATCTTGAAGACCTTGTCTGCTTTCCCGTCATTGTTGCCGTCTTGCACGGCGTAAACCGAATCATCCCTTGTTCCTACAAACAAAGTACCTTGCGCTCCCCGCGTGAGCGAGCGCGCATTGGGAATCTGGTCTGCGAAGACCGATATTCGAAATCCCTGGGGCAAGCGGATTCGTTCGAGCGGCATCGGTCCGCCCGGCTCATTTGTCTGCGCTGGCGAGCTTTCCCTTGTGGAGCAAAAAGAGAAAGACAAGACGAACAAAAAGGGCAACTCAAAGAGGATTCGAACGCCTGATCCCTTTGATCCAATCATTATTGACCTCACAGTAATTCTTACAAGTTGCCTCGATGAGGCGACTGAAGAGAACGTCAATCGTTCTCCCTTGCCGGTGCGCGGAATTGACGGAGCAGAACGGCGCCGATACAGGCGGACAGACAAGATGCGATCAGTATGCCGGCTTTGGACACTTCGATAAGGTCACTTCCTGGAAACGCCAGGTTGGCGATGAAGAGAGACATCGTAAAGCCGATCCCGGCCAGGCAGCCGCCTGCAAAGATCTGTTTCCAGGAAACCCCCTCGCCGAGAGTTGCCAGGCCGCTGCGGACAGCCAGCCAGGAAAAGAGAGTAATTCCGATAGGCTTTCCGATCGAAAGCCCTCCCATTATTCCCAGGCTGGCCGGGTGCAGGATGACGAGTCCCTCGCTCAAATCCAGTCCCGCGTTGGCGAGAGCGAATAGAGGCATGACCACGAACGTCGACCAGGGGCTGAGGGTATGTTCCAGGCGCTGCATGGGAGTCTGAGCCGATTCGGAAATCTCCTCCAGGCTCTCCAGGATCGCTTGCTCTTCACTCGTGTTGGGGCGGAGATCGATGCTGGACTGCTTGCCTTCCAGTTCTTTCAGCAGGAAGCGTCCCCGCTCAACGACATCACGGGTCGCCAGCCTGGTTCTTGCCGGGATAGCGAGAGCGAGGAGAACGCCTGCGATCGTGCTGTGAATACCCGACTTCAGGAAGGCTAGCCAGAGGGCTATTCCGAGGAGTGCGTAGACAAGCGGGTGGCGGACCCCCAGGAAATTACAGGCGAGCAGGAACAAGAAGATCAACCCGGCAATACCCAGGCTGCCCCAGCCGATCTTCTCGCTGTAGAACAGGGCGATCACCAGGACAGCGCCGAGGTCGTCAACGATGGCCAGAGCAGTAAGGAAGACTTTCAGCGAAAAAGGGACGGCACGCCCGAGAATCGTCAGGACCCCGATGGTGAAGGCGATATCCGTTGCCATCGGGATGCCCCACCCGGATTGCCCCGGGCCTCCGGCATTGAACAGCAGGTAAATGGCGGCAGGTGCCAGCATTCCTCCGAGAGCTGCGGCCGCCGGCAGCGTGGCTTTCTTCACCGAAGACAGCTCGCCGATGATCAATTCCCGCTTTATCTCCAGTCCGACCACGAAGAAGAACACGACCATCAGAGCGTCATTGATCCAGTGGCTGAGCGTTTTTGAAAGCTCAAAGCCGGCGAACGAGACCGCGATTGGGATCTCAAGGAAGCCATGGTAGCTTTCGCGGGCGAAATTCGCCCAGAGCAGGGCGACTACGGCCGCCGCCAGCAGGAGAATTCCGCCGCTTGCCTGGAGGGACGTGAACCTCAGGAAGGGATCCAGGAGGATATCAATCGGCCGTTTCCTCCTTGCGAGCTTACGCACTCCTTGAACCACCGTCTAACGCCCCCTTCTCTTCTACCGTCTGTTGCGTGCGATGGACGTGCCTTGAATGTAAGCGTCAAGGCTCCACCTGCCCCCTCCGTGAGCCATGATGTAAAGAAAGGCAAACATGTAGAGAAGGGCCGGCTCTCCTCCATTTTGAATCGGCAAAACTGCCTGCTTGGCGTGGACGGTCAGGTAGGCCGCCGCCATCAGCAGGGTGCAAAACAGACCGGCGACCGGGGTGAACAGGCCGAGGGCGATTGCCAGCCCGCCAAAGAACTCGATAACGCCTGCCACGCCCAGCCGGCTAGCCAGCTCGACCCGCTCTCCTCCAAACAACCCGAAAAGTTTTTGGGCGCCGTGACACCAGAAAAGAATGCCAAATGCGATGCGCATCAGGGCATACAGCGGCGCGGCCAGCTGCCCAAAGAGTGTGAGCATCATGGGGTGCTCTCCTTTTTTGATATTCGACCAAGGCGAGAGTGCCTAACCACATATAATGCAATAAAAAGCGGGAAAGGACAAAGCGGGGAGGTAGAGCTCCGCAAGCCCCCGCCCGCGGGTTTCACCACCCGATTTGAAGCTTCCCTTGTCCGGCGATAACATGCTGTGCAGCAAGTAATTCGAGCAGGAGGATGCGCTGTGTCAAATCAAGTTATTCCGGACAAATACCTGGATCTTCTTCAGAAGCCCTGTTTTGCCAACCTCGCGACCCTCATGCCGGATGGCCGGCCGCAGGTCACACCTGTCTGGTGCGATTTCGACGGAACTTACGTGGTAGTGAATTCCGCCAAAGGTCGCCAGAAAGACCGCAACATGCGGCGGGACAATCGAGTCGCGCTGTCCATCATGGATCTGCAAAACCCCTACCGGTATCTGGAGATCAGAGGCACCGTTGATGAGATCACCGAAGACGGAGCCCGGGATCACATCGACAAGATGGCCAAGAAGTACATGGGTGTGGACAAGTACCCCTATTCGCAGCCAGGCGAGGTGCGGGTGCTGTACAAGATCCGGCCCGAGAAGACGAGCTCCATGGGCTAGCCCGGCTTCTTCTCGTCGATAGGATGCGAGCCCGGTTCGATCCCGGAATCCCAAGCCTCGAATCGGGCGGACGAGGAATAGTAGCGTTTCATCTCCGCCGCAACGCCGTCGAGGTCAGGAAAGAGGCGTCGCTCGTCAATCGCACATAAGTCCAGCTGATCGCGGATCAGGTCGACGCGGTCAGCGGGGATGACGAAACGCCGGAGCGCCGACTGCAGGCCGTGCTCAATGAGGATCTGATCGAACGATTTCGTCTTGTCCGAGCAGAGAGTGAAAGTGGCGGACTGGGCCACTAGGCGTGAGTCAAGCGCCGGTGGTTCCAGCATGCAGGCGAATGCTGATTCTCCGCCGGCCGGCGCAGTGAAAAGATCCCACGGCGACGAGATCCCTTTTTCCTCGAGGACCCGATCAAGATCCTGCACCAGAAAGGCTATCGGCCGAAGTTTGAAGTGAACGTGGAGTTTTTTCCAGTTCAGTTTCCAGAGAACTCTGTTGCCGGTCGCATGGCTTCCGAGCGTCGCAAAATTCGCCGCCACGAGGGGTGAATACGTCCAGTCAAGCAGGCGAGTCGGAAGACCGTGGTGCTGAGCAATGACCAAGAGCTCCCAGTCAATCGCGTGGGTCTGATGCAGGTAAGGGCGCGAGTATCGGATGAAGTTTCTCAGAATATGCTCTTCCAGGTGGGCCTTGGTGTGTGGGGGTGAGATGCCGCCCAGCTTGTCGAGACTCGTCAGCAGAGGGCGTGTGGCATCCGAGTCCCCCCGGTAGACCGAGTAGTCTCTCCGACGCCCGCTGTTCGGGTCAACCTCGGTCGGCGTTACCTGATCGAGGAACTGGCCGATGGTTCGAATCTCTGTTTCCTGGAAGTGATCAAAGGACATGTATTCCGGACTATGCGACCCCGACGCCCGGGCTTAGCTTCTTCAGTTCCACTTTGCGACTTTCCTTACCCCTGCCAAAAAATTCGGTGATCGTTTTAATCTCTTCCGCCAACTGGTCGCTGAGAGCCCCGGGCTTGACTCGCCATTCCCAGTTGCCGGTCCCGACACCCGGTACATTCATCCGGGCCTCGGTGCCAAGGCAGAGGATGTCCTGCACGGGTACTATAGCCATATCTGCGACCGAAGAAAACGCCAAACGCATCAGGTCCCGGCAGGCGTTCTGAACCGGATGACCGACGTAGTTTTCGATCACCTCCTGTTCGGAAAGCTGCAGGCCTTTGTACCAGCCGAACGTCGTGTCATTATCGTGCGTTCCGGTGTAAACGACGCTGTTGCGCACGTGATTGTGCGGGAGGTACGGGTTGGCCGGGCTGTCGCCGAAGGCGAATTGAAGAACTTTCATTCCGGGAAGGTTAACTTCGTCACGCAGATGTTCGACTTCGGGCGTGATCAGTCCCAGATCCTCGGCAATAAAAGGCAGAGCGCCGATAGCGTCTTTCAAAGCGACGAAAAGCTGGGCCCCCGGACCTTTTACCCAACGTCCGTTCGCCGCCGTCTTCTCTCCCGCTTCGACTTCCCAATAGGCCTCGAATCCCCGGAAGTGATCAAGTCGAACGAGGTCGACAAGATCGAGGGTCGTCTTGACGCGACTTATCCACCAGCGGTAACCGTCTTCCGCCATTCTTTCCCAACGAAAAAGCGGGTTGCCCCAGAGTTGTCCGGTCGGGCTGAAGTAATCAGGCGGAACACCGGCACTCACGCTTGGCCGCCGCTCGTCATCGAGGAAAAACAGGTCCGGATGCGACCAGACATCTGCTCCGTCATACGCGACAAAGATCGGAATGTCGCCGATAATCTTCATCCCCTTTTCGTTCGCGTAGTCTTTGACTCGTCTCCACTGTTCGAAGAACACAAACTGGAAGAATTTGTGCGCTTCGACCTGGGTATGCAGCAGCTGCTTCCACCGGTGGAGAGCAGCCGGTTCCCGTAACACCGCGCCGCGCTCCCATTTGTCCCACGGAGCTCCGCCATGGTGCTCCTTCATAGCGACAAAGAGGGCAAAATCCTCCAGCCACTCCTGTTCGGTCGTGCAGAAGGTGGCGAAGCGCGTCTGCTGTTCGTGGCTCGGCTGCTCGCGGAAGCGATCATAGGCGCGGTCGAGACACCACCGCTTGAACTGGGTTACGGCGGTGTAGTTCACCTTCTCCTCGGTCAAGTGATCGGCTGAGGGTGCCTGGCCTATCTCCTCGTGCCGGAGCCACCCCTGTTTGACCAGCTCCTCCAGACTGATTAGCCAAAGGTTCCCGGCAAACGACGAAAGACACTGGTAGGGGGAGTTGCCGTGGCCGGTCGGGCCGAGTGGCAGAATCTGCCACAACCGCTGTCCCGCCTTTTGGAGAAAATCCACAAAATCGAAAGCCTGCTGTCCAAAATCGCCGATGCCCCATCGTCCGGGTAAAGAGCTGGGGTGAAGAAGGAGTCCGCTTGAGCGAGGATTCATAAGTATTTTCAGGGGAAGATAACAAGGATCAGGCCAAATTTTAGCATACGGCGCCAGCAAGGCCGTACCAGAAGGAGAGGCCAGAGGGCCGGAGGAAAGGACCCCAGAGACAAGGACCTCAAAGACAAAACCAGAAAGAATGGTGTAGTCTTTTGTCCTTGGGGTCTTTGAGGTCCTTGAGGTCCTTTCCTCCGGCCCTTAAACCTATGGGCCTGCTATCATGCCGATTCGTAAATCATGAGTCAGGAAAAGCTGGCTGGACTGGTCGAGCGGGTTACGTTCTTTAATGAAGAAAACGGCTTCTGCGTTTTAAAGGTCAAATCGAAGAGTCGTGCCGCACTGATTACCGTGGTTGGCTCGGTAGCTTCCGTCACCCCGGGCGAATGGATCGAAGCCGACGGACGATGGGTTCAGGACCGCGATCACGGTCTCCAATTCCGGGCGGACGGTATCCGAACCTCGCCTCCCAGCACTACCGAGGGGATCACCCGGTACCTCGGAAGCGGGCTGATCAAGGGAATCGGTCCGGTCCTGGCTGAGAGGCTGGTCAAGGAATTCGGCGATCGGGTTTTCTCGGTTATCGAAGAAGCGCCGCGCGCTCTTGAACGCGTTGAGGGGATCGGGCCAACGAAGCGAGAGCGCATCAAGGGAGCCTGGGAAGAAGCGAAGCACATTCATCAGATCATGGTCTTCCTGCACTCGAACGGGGTCAGCACGAGCCGGGCTGTGCGCATTCACCGAACTTACGGCGACCAGGCGATCGAGGTGTTGATGGAAGATCCGTACGCCTTGGCCCGCGACATCCACGGTATTGGCTTTAAGAGCGCAGACCAGATCGCCCAGCGCCTCGGAATACCGTCTGATTCGATAAAACGGGCTTGTGCCGGCCTTAGTCACGTGCTTCTTCAAGCGATGGATGAGGGGCACTGTGCCCTCCCCGAAGAGCTGCTGAAACAGAAGGCGGCCGAGCTTCTCGAGGTCCCCGACGCAGTGGTGGCAGAAGGTCTGACCGAACAGGCCGCGGAGAACCGGATTGTTCTGGAGGATATCGAAGGCGTCAAGACGGCTTTTCTTCCCCATCTCCAGGCTGCGGAGCGTGAGATTGCCGGCCGCATCAGGCGTTTGGTCACCGCGCCGTGCAACTATCCGGCTGTCGATTTGGCCAAGGCCCTGGACTGGTGCCGCGAAAAGACCGGAATCGATTTGGCGGCCAGCCAATTGCAGGCGCTCGAGCTGGTCATTAACAGCCGCGCGGCTATTGTGACGGGTGGGCCTGGAGTCGGAAAGACGACATTAGTGCGGACGATTCTGCAGATACTGACTGCCAAAAAGCTGCGATGCCTGCTTTGTGCCCCGACCGGACGGGCGGCCAAACGGCTTTCAGAGGCCACCGGCCACGAGGCGAAGACTATTCATCGATTGCTCGAAGCTCAACCTTCGGGCCGGATCGGCCGTAACGAGAGGAATCCTCTCGAGTGTGATCTGCTGATTGTGGACGAAGTATCGATGGTCGACGTCCCGCTGATGTCGATGCTGCTGCGCGCCTGCCCTTCGACTGCCGGGCTTCTCCTCGTTGGGGACGTCGATCAGCTTCCGTCGGTCGGCCCGGGGATGGTGTTGCGTGATCTTATCGACAGTGGAATGGTACCGGTCGTGAGATTGACCGAAGTGTTCAGGCAGGCGGCCGGAAGCCATATAGTTCGGACCGCCCACGCGATCAGACAGGGAGCCTTCCGGACGGGTGACAGGCCGAACCATGACTCGGATTTCTACTTCCTCGAGAGACAGGAGCCGGAGAACATTCTCGCAACTGTCGGGGAGTTGGTTCAGAAGCGGATTCCCGCCCATCTTGGGGTCAATCCGGTCCGGGACCTGCAAGTGTTGTGTCCCATGAACCGAGGGCTCCTGGGCGTTCGTGAGCTCAACACGCGTCTTCAGGAGTTGCTGAATC
>RPQK01000293.1 GCA_003819755.1 Acidobacteriota bacterium
CCGAACCCAGAACCCCGAACCCCGAACCCAGAACCCCGAACCGGCCAACGGCCAACGGTGAACGCTGAACGGTGAACGCTGAACGGTGAACGACGTCCGTCTACGCCTTGGCGGCCTGCTCGTTGATCCTGCTCTCTGCGAGCTTCGTCAGTTTCTCGTTGGTCTTTGCTTCCTCAGTGAGAATCTGGTCCAGGGTCTTGGCCGCGTCGTCATAACCGAGCTGGTGCGCATAGGTCCTGGCGGTCCCGTATGTTGCAATTTCGTAATGCTCGGCTTTCTGGGCAGCGGCGATCAACGCAGCGTCAAGCGTTGATTTATCACTCCCCTTCTCCTTCAGCAGTTCCTCGCCTTCACGAATGATGCCTTCCATGCCCTTGCATTTGTGACCCTCGGGCTCGGCCTCGAGCTCTTCGAAAAGCCCCTCAAGTCGTTCCAGCTGACGCTTCGTCTCTTCCAGGTGCTCGTTAAAAGCCCGTCTGAGCTGGTCAGAGGAAGCCGCCTTGGCCATCTTCGGCAGGTTCTCAACCATCTGTTGTTCGGCGCTGCGCGCATCTTCCAAGGTGTGCAGATAAAGGTCTTCAAGGTTTTCCATCTTCATAGACAACTCCTTAAGGTGGAATGGGGCCGGGGGCCGAATCGCAGGACCCGAATCGAAATTGAGGACAGCCCACCGGTCCGGGTTAAGTTGAGTCGACGCCTGAACCTCAGGCGCCGACGGCATGGGACAGGACACCGGAACTGCGTGTCCCGGAGAGCAGTACTTCTTGATAGGCCAGGCAGTACTGTCCTGTCATCACAGCAATGGACGATCCGCGGGCACGACGTTGAGCCTTGTCGGCCAGATCGTCACGGCGTTCTCGGTCGCAAATCAAGCGGTCCAAGGCGCAACGAAGGGCCTCCGGGTCTTCGGGAGGCACAAAAACAGCCGCCTGGTCCCACACTTCTTTGAGTGCAGGATGGTTGCCGAGGACCAGCGCACATCCCGCCATCGCCGCCTGCAGGACTGAGACCTGACAGTGCGCGTCACGAGCCGGGACTACGTAAATGGAAGATCGCCGCAGCCATTCTTCCAGACCCTCCTCGCTTAGTCCGCCCAGACAACACACGTTCCTCGCTTGAGCCTTAACTCTGATCCCCGAGGAGTCCAGACTGTCGCCGGCGCAAAAAACGGGCCACGCGAGGTAAGGAGCACACCGCTCCAGGACTTCGAGATTCGAGGAATGGTCCCACAGTCGCTGCGCCGTGATGATGAACCCTCTTTTTTCCTCGGTTACTTCCGGCAGATGCCAGCCGTAAGGGATCACCCGCCCAGCCGAAAACGGCCCGTAGTGCTCCCGCAGAGTCGCCAGAGCTACATTACTGCCGGCGACCACGAGCCCGACAGAACTGAGACCCCGAGCCACCTGGTCGCGGTAGATGTTCCATTGTCTCGGGAGCGGTTGACCCTTAAGATCGAGCCACCAGGAAGCCATGCAACGATGCTCTACCACCAGCACGGGGCTGCTCCAGGGAAGGCTGGAAAACAGCAAGCCGTTCAAGTGCACCAGGTCCGGTTGAAATTCGGCGGCGAGTCGCAGCAGCCAATCAGCCGCTCTCTGCTCATCAGACCAGAAACCAGGCATCCACTCCGCGCTCAATCCACTCTCAAACAGCTCAAGCCCAGATTGCCGTTCGATTCTTCGTTTCTCGGCAAGAGACAGGAATGGCCCGAAGGTGGCGAGTCCAACATGAATGTCCAGGTCTGCGAGACTACCGGCGAGCGCCAGCGCGTAGGGCAGGACGTCCCCGACTGAATCAGAGGTCATCAGGATTCGTCGAGGCAGACAGGGATCTGGTAAATCTCGATACATCACCGAACCTCACCCGGCGCCGACTTTAGATAACAGAGCGTCCTTGTACGAGTCTAAGGACCAGGACGACAACCGCGAGGATTAGAAGTATGTGGATGAAACCACCTAAGGTGTAATTCCCGACTAACCCAAGTAGCCAGAGAACCATCAGCAGAGCAGCGATTATCCAGAGCATAGCGCACTTCTCCTGCGGACTGTACGTAGTAGTCTGCACGGGGAATGAAGCGCCGCCTATAGGCCACAATCTGTTTGTGGTGTAGGAAAAATAGCGTGCCGGTGTTCCTTACTCCTACAGGCCCGAAACTGCTGGCCTGGAGGCCGGACATCACGGAAATTTTCCCGGCCGGCCCGCCCTCCTTTGACGGATCTCGTCGATTCCTTAACCAGTTAGCGGCCCCCGACTTTTGGCACGCCCGGTGCTTGATTAGCCGCAGATCTTGAAAGGAGTCAAACCCAAATGTTGGAACTGCTTTTCTGGGGATTGTCCCTGATCGCTTATGCGGGGTTTTCCGTCTGGCTTGCCAAGGCGGTGCTTCATGCCATCTTCCTGGCCGTTTCCCGCGGAGCGAGGACACCCGAGCCGGTCCAGGTGACGATCCGGCGTGAGCCTGGAGCTTAGCCACCGAAACTAATAAGAGTTGCTTGGATCACACCTTAAGAGG
Organism: Acidobacteriota bacterium; assembly: GCA_003819755.1. Lineage (GTDB taxonomy): Bacteria > Acidobacteriota > UBA6911 > RPQK01 > RPQK01 > RPQK01. The sequence continues at coordinate 2,513 of RPQK01000293.1, forward strand.
TGCCAAGTACGATGTTTAAGAGGACCATCCTCAGATACGCCCTGACTCTGTTTCTCAGCGGCGGAATGGTTCTACAGGCAACTTCTCAAGACTTTGCCTTTCAGTTATCTAAGTCAACCGGGGGCTGATTCAGCTCGCGCGCAACGAAAGCGAGCTGGCCGGGGTTCTCGCCCATGAAATCGGCCACGTCGCCGAGAGGCACAGCCTCGAACAACTCAAGAAAGCCCAGGCGTTCGGCCTCGGGTTAGGAATCCTCCGATGCTCAGTTCCAGCGATCAGCGCCTGTCAAGAGACAGCCTGGCTTTCCGCCGCACCAAAGGCGAGCTCGGCGGAGACCTCCTCAGAGGCTGAGGAAAAGCTGACACACTGACACACGGGGAATACTCCCTCAAGGAGCCCAAGGACCGGAAGGACCTGAAAGACCGGAAGGACCCCGGTCTTTAAGGTCTTTCCGGTCCTTCAGGTCTTTCAGGTCCATCCGGTCCTTGGGTTCAGCTCTTTGCGGTCCCCGGGGTCTTTGGTGGTCAGAGGCTCCTGGAGGGCCTTTCGGCCCCCCAGAATTTACCGGCGCGGAGAAATTATTCCGCTTTGGCAGGCGTGTGGGTGCGTACTGCTTCCACGAAGGGCTGAACGACCGACGTCGCCTGAGCGTTCACCTGCCCCGACTGCTCCCCTTTCAGAAGCTGCGTCCCGGTGACACCCTGGCCGTAGACCTTCTGATTGGCACTATCGTCGATCGTAATGACGGCGCCTTGCAGCGAAACTCCGACAAAAACCCCCTGGTTTCGGGAGTACGAATAGATCGGGCCGGAGAGCTTCACATCTGTTCCGACACTGCTTTGCCTGCCAACCGGACCGGCGGCGACTGATGCTTCGCCACCGAGCTCCAGCTTTCCATCCAACATGGCCTCAACCGAATCTTTGCTGGTGAAAATCAGAACCAGATCGGTCGATTGGACGCCCGCCTGGAAACCGACGCTCGCACCGCTGATCTCAATAAAAGACGGCGTGTTGCTCCAACTGCCATCATCATTGCGATCGAGCATCAGACCTTCACCCCAGCGGCCACCGACGATGAAGGCACCTTTGATGACGCCCGGAATCACAGCGATACCCTTGGCCTGTTCCAGCAACTCAGTCGGAATCGACTTGTCGGGAGCCTGGGTGATCTCTCCCAACACGCCTGCTGCTTCTCGGGCCAGCTCAGTTTGATCCTTCTCTTTGCCACTCTCTTTTTGGTCCCCACTGGTTGTGCTGCCAGTGGTGCTTTCGCGAGCCGTGCTGGACTCGGTGGATCTGTCGGTTTCACTGGTCGTAGTCGATTCGCTCGGCGGTGGAGTCGATTCGCTCGGCGGAGTAGTGGATTCGCTCGGCGGTGGAGTCGAATCGCGTGGCGGCGTAGTCGCGCTCGGCGGAGTGGTCGAATCGCTGGGCGGTGGAGTCGCGCTCGGCGGCGTCGAATCGCTCGGCGGTGGAGTCGATTCGCTCGGCGGTGTAGTCGCGCTCGGCGGCGTGGTCGAATCGCTCGGCGGTGGAGTTGAATCAGTCGGCGGAGTGCTCGACTCGGTGGGCGTGTCTGTGGTAGTTGTCGTATCCGTGCTGCTGCTCGAGCCAGGGGTGCTGGTCGCGCCCATACGCTGGTTATTGGCCTGCAGCGGGCCTTCCCACACGTCCAAGGCCGCGAGTGTGTCGTTGTTGATTGCACCCACCTCGGTCAGGTTGTTCTGCTTCTGGAACTCCCTCAGTGCAGACTTGGTCTTCTTGCCCATGATTCCGTCGATTGGGCCGGGGTCGAATCCCTTGTTCTGCAGAGCCATCTGAACCTGGCGGATCTCATCGCGGCTGTAGCGCGCGTCGGTCCAGTTGATTTCACCGCTCTGCATCAGTCCTGACTGAGCGTTTTGTCCCGTCATCCCGGTCTGCCCGGTCTGCCCAGTTTGTCCGGTTTGATCGTTCTGGCCGGTCTGACCCTGGGTATCCGACTGGTTTTGATTCGTCGTATTACCCGGCTGGGCCGTCGTATCTGATTGATTCGATTGGGCGAAGACGGCCGGCGCAAATGCGAGAAACGTCGTCAGGCAGACGACGCATAGTTGCCTATGGTCGAACATATACACTGCTCCTTTCGGTCTTAGCGTCTATTTCACGAGGCAAACAAAGAGAGAGAGATGGCTGAGCTGAGCTATGAGAGTTTCTACCATTCTAACCCGAAGGAGAAGCGGTCACAACAGAGGCAGCCGGAAAGAGGCCCTTTCCCCGACGTCCCTTGACAAGCAACCACTTACGGGTTATTTGTGGACATAGGCTGTCAGGAAGGCATCCCGGCCCTCAACGCTAACCTTTCACAATCTGCTAACACAAGAAGTAACGGAGGAACGGTCGCATGTTGTCCTTCCGCTCAAAGATCGGCTCATGCATCTTCTGGGAACCATTCTCGTCGCCTGTACCCTCAGTTCAGTATTGAGCGCTCAGGGAACCGGGACCACGTCACCAGGCGAGGTCCCGGGGGGTGACGCCAGCGACAACGGTGTTTGGTTGGACGTGCCTTTCTTTCCCCAAAGGGAGAATGGCTGCGGGGCGTCGAGCCTCGCGATGGTTATTCAGTATTGGAAAAGCCCCCCCGCCGGGGATCCGGATGTCATCTTTTCCAGCCTTTATTCGGAGGAGCAACAGGGAATTCCAGCTTCCCGGCTGACCGAATATCTCGAGGCAAACGGCTTTCACGCGTTCACCTTCCGGGGAGATCTCTCGGAGGCGAAAAAACACCTCTTGAAAGGCCGGCCTCTGATCGTCTCGCTCAAGCGTTCGACACTTCACTACGTCGTGGTCGTCGGTTTCGATGAGCAGGAGAAAGTGGTCCTGTTGAACGACCCGGCCGTGAAGAAGCTCTCGAAGATGGACGAGCGGGAGTTCTTGAAATCGTGGAAACCGACCGACCACTGGACCTTGCTGGCCGTTCCCGATGGGACTCTTCAATAGTCGACACTCTTTCCTGGCTGCCGTCAGCGTCCGCGCGTTCAGAATCGCCTGCCTGATTCTCTGCCATTCCTCGCTCTTCGCTCAGGAAGCCAGCGCCCCAGACCCGGGACTGGACCAACTCTACCGTTTGCGCGACCAGGGGGCCTGGCAGCAGCTTCTGGAGGCAGCCGCGCTGATGAACGAGGGCAGCCCCGACGTGAGATTTTTGCGCGGAGTGGCCCTGGCCAAAAGCGGGCAGCTGACCGAGGCGGAGGCGGAGCTCAAGCGCGCTCTCCACGAAGCCCGGACGGACAGGCCCGATATCCTGGTGGAGTTGGCCGGCGTTCAGTTCAAACAGAAACGGTTTGACGAATCGAGAACGAGCCTCCGCCGAGCGGCGTCCCTTGGCTACGCGGACTCTTATGTCCTGGACTTTCTCGCCTCTCTTTACTATCTGGACGACAACCTGCCAGCCGCTTTGAAATATTGGAATCGCATCGGCAAGCCGAGTATTGGCGAGCTGAAAGTGGAGCCCCGGAACGGCTTGGATCCCGTTCTTCTTGACCGGGCTCTGGCTTTCTCGCCGGCGTCCGAGCTCACCCTTCGCTCACTGCGCCTCACCGAGGCAAGGCTGGATATGCTCGGAGTATTCGCCCGACGTCGCTACGATCTCTCGGCTCACGCGGACGGTCGCTTCGACCTGACAGTGCTCACCGTGCCGAAGACGGACGTCCGCTCCGATTCCAAATGGCGCTCTCTTCTACTCGCGTCCCGGGAGTTGCCGTTTTCAACGCTGAGTGCCGACGTGCGGAATATCCGGCATTCAGCTATCAACTTGTCCTCCTCTTTCCGATGGAAGCCCGCCAATCGCCGCCTCACCTCGGAACTGTCCGCGCCTTTCGGCCGCAACCCCGATTTGTTGTACCGCCTCGGCGCCACAGTGAACGACGAACTTTGGAACCTCGGAGGATGGAGCCAGGGTCCAGATCTTGCACGGATGCGCGTCGCGGAAGCCCAAGCGGGAATCACGGCGATCACGGGAGAACGTTGGACCTGGTCGACCGCCGTCTCAGCTTCATATCGCCGCCTCGGTGACGACGCGCGGCAGCCTCTCGATGCGGATCCAAGGCTGACCTCCGGTTCCGTCCTCGCCTCGCGCTGGGGAACCCGCTACTCCCTTCTGAATGTGCCGGAAAGACGACTCGACGTCTCCACGACCGGCCGCCTCGAGCTTGGCCGTTTCTGGCACTCCCAGGCGACCCTGTTCACGATCGGCCAGGTGGGGATCGACACGGTTTGGCAGGCGCAGGATGACAACCGTCTGATCGTCACGGGACAGGTTCAAACCGGAACCTCGGCCGGCCTGCTTCCATTCGACCGGCTCTTCCGACTCGGTGTTGATCGCGACAATGACCTGCTCCTGCGCGGTCATCCGGGTTCAGCGGATGGGCTGAAAGGGAACAGCCCCATGGGGACCGGGTATATCCTGGCCAATCTAGACTCCCAAAAAAGACTTTACAGCAACGGACTGCTGTCCTTTTCCGTGGGACCATTCCTTGACTCGGGCAAAATCCTCGAGTCCCGATCCGACTCCGGCAAGCGCTGGATGTGGGACCCCGGAATCGAAGGCCGGCTCGGGGTTCTCGGCCTGTTTCAAGTCGCCCTGTCGTACGGAATCGACGTTCACTCCGGCGACCGTGTGGTGTTCTTCCGGGTGATCAATCAGTAGCTCTTCCTTTCTCAAGTTGCTACGGACCTGCCGTTGCTTTAAAGACTTGTCGGTCCTGACGGACCTTGAGACAGGACCGGGAATTATTCCCTGCCAATTCACGCCGACACGGTTTCGTCCATATCGTATCTGGCTGATTAGCAGTGATTTGCAGTTCCTGCTTCGGATGGCCCTTGATTTGCTGTACAGACGATCATCAGACAAATCACAGGAGGAATGATTTCATGGCGGTAGCCGCAAAAAATCACACAGATCATCGAATATCCCAAAAAGGCGCGATCGTCAGTTGGCTGCTTCTCATGATCCTGCTACTGCTCTTAATCGGCGTTGTCGTTTACGCCGTATTGGGCCGCAGTGGCCGGACGGCCAGAGTCGACGGGAGCGACGTGAAGGAAGCCTGGGCTTCGGTCAAGGGCGCGTCCCAAAACGCTGTGACAACGTCGAAGGTCAAATCGGCTCTTGCCCTCTCCAAGAACGTTTCGGCGTTTGACATCAATGTCGACAGCAGTGGGGGAGTGGTCACTCTCCGAGGCACAGTCCCCTCCCAAGAGTCCAGACGAATAGCGGAGGAGATTGCCCGGGATACAGATGGGGTCAAGGAGGTTAAGAATCAGATCTCCGTCGACCATTCTGCAAAACCTGATCCCCAGATGGCCAATTTGGGGACGCGCGTCTCCGACCTCGAACTCCGCACTCGGCTCGACGACACCCTTGACAAGGACAGCAGTCTCCGGGATGACGACATAAAAATCGATGTCCAGAACGGCGTCGTCAACCTGGACGGTGAAGTCGACACCACCGAGGAGAAGCGGGCGGCCGAAGCACAGGCCTGGCGACTGAACGATATCAAGGATGTCCGAAATAACCTGAGAGTCAAAGGCCAGGAGGAGACTGATCAGCCGAAAGATGAACTGGCGAAGCGCGTGGAATTCGAGCTCTACTCGTCACGGGCATTCAATCTGGAGCCGATCAATGTGCGCTCGAGCCAAGGCGTCGTAATCCTGGACGGACAGGTCCGCTCACAGGCGGAAAAGATCCTGGCCGGAAAGCTCGCCCATGATGTGGACGGGGTGAAAAGCGTGAAGAACAACCTGTCAGTGATGCCGGAGGCGGAGCCCTCAGCCCCATCGACGCAGCCGACCGAATAGGACCGGAAGTCGAGGCGTCCGCTGGGAGCGCAGGCGAGACGCCAAGTCATTTCATTTACTTTTTCGAACGCGGGGGTGCGCAGGCCATTTTGGAGTGCGGCGGCAACGAGAGGCCGACGCTTTATCAGGCCTCGAGGCGACGCCGATTTCCCCTATGCAGGATCGAGCAAAACGGCATCAGCTTGAACCGGATCGATTGTCACAGGGGAAAGCGGCGTCGCCTCGAGGCCTGATAAAGCGTCGGCTTCTCGTTGCCGCCGCACTCCAAAATGGCCTGCGCACCCCCGCGCTC
>RPQK01000294.1 GCA_003819755.1 Acidobacteriota bacterium
AGGATCAAAGGATCAAAGGATCAAAGGGGCAAAGGATCAAAGGGGCAAAGGATCAAAGGGGCAAAGGATCAAAGGATCAAAGGATCAAAGGATCAAAGGGGCAAAGGGGTCAAAGGGGAAAGAAGCGGCACAATTCGATTCTTCCTGCGTTTCCCTTTGCCCCTTTGATCCTTTGCCCCTTTGATCCTTTGCCCCTTTGATCCTTTGCCCCTTTGCCCCTTTGATCCTTTGCCCCTTCGTGTGGACCATTAGTTCGGGGCGTCTCGCCTGCGCTCCCTGGGAATTGGAAGAATTATCCTATGACACCTGCAATACCTGCCCAAATGCGCGCCCTCGTTTTAAACGGGAAGGGTTTCGAGAACCTGGCCGTTCGTCTGGTTCCGACCCCCCGCCCTGGCCCCCGGCAGTTGCTGGGTCGCGTTGATGCCGCCGGCATCTGTACTTCGCTCATCAAGCTGGTCGAACAAGGCTCCGATCACGCCTTGCTTTCCGGCTGGGATGTGAGCCTGCACCCGCTCATCCTTGGCGATGAGGGGGCGATCACGGTCTGTGCCGCGGGAGCCGAGTTGGCCGGCCGCTACAAAGTCGGGGAAAGGTATGTTCCGCAGCCGGCCGTCGACCACGCGCCCATAAATCATCGGGATCGTTATCGGAACGTCGGACAGGGTGTTGCAAAGGTCGCCGTTGGCTATACGCTTCCGGGGAATCTGGCCGAATACATCCTGATCCCGGAAGAAGTTCTCGAGGCAGGATGCCTGCTGCCACTTCCGAAACCGGACCTGCCGTGTGCCCACGCGGCGATGGCCGAGCCCCTCTCCTGCGCGATTTCTGCTCAGGAGCATCACCTGCATCTTTCCCAGGAGGCGCCCGGTTGTGAAAGGAGAGCTTTCAAGGGCCTCAAAACGGGGGGAATCACGGTAATCGTGGGCGCGGGGGCCATGGGGCGTATGCATGTCGACCTCGCCCTCAGCTATCGTCCCCGGGCCATTGTCGTCGCAGATTTGCTGGAAGCAAGACTGGAGAAGGTGCGAACACTCTTTGCCGAGCGGGCGGCCGGTCTCCAAATCCAGTTAACGACTCTCGACCCCTCCCGGACGGACTTAAAGGAGGCGGTCGCGCAGCTGTCGGATTTTCGGGGAGCGGATGACGTCATCGTGGCGGTAGGGTCGCGTGCGGCTATCCAAGGGGCTTTCGACCTGGTGGCCAGGGGTGCGGTTCTTAACCTTTTCGGCGGCTTGAAAAAAGGCGAGGACCTCGTGCCGATGAACACGACGGTGATCCACTACTCGGAGATCAACGTCACCGGCTCGAGCGGAGGGTCGCCCTGGGATATCGCGCGGGCCCTCGAGTTGATGGCCAGCCGCCAGCTTGACGCTTCAAGTCACATCACCCGCGTGGGCGATTTGGAGCACGCGATCGAGTTTCTGCAGATGATCAAGCGCCAGGAACTGGACGGAAAAGCGATCGTCTATCCTCACCGCCGGACTGGGGAGATCCTTTCGGTCAACGCCTGGCGGGCAGAGGATGAACTTCACTATCTGGCGGGAGCCTAACGCCGTTTTTACACAGCCGCTGTGCAAGAACGGCGAGTAACTGAACCGCCACGAGCTTGGGCCGGAGGAAACTAAAATTGTCAGCTGATGCCGTTTTCGTGGGTTTTGGCTTTGGGGCGATCCAGGCGGGGCTCTTCGTCTACGAAGCCTTTCGGACCGGCCAGTTTCGGCGACTGGTGGTGGCCGAGGTGGTCTCCGAGGTCGTAGAAGCGGTCAGGAAAAACGGAGGATACTACCACGTCAACATCGCGCATCCAAACGGTATCGAGGCCGCCATAATCGGGCCGATAGAAATTTATGATCCTTCCTCGGAGCGGGATCGGGAATCGCTGAAGGGAGCCGTTGCCGAGGCCCAGGAGATCGCGACCGCCGTACCCAGCGTTTCTTTCTACACCAGTGAGCAGCCCGGCAGCATTCATCGTCTCCTGGCCGATGGACTTACCCGCAAAGCGAGAAGCAGCCGAAAACAACCTCCAGCCATTGTTTACGCCGCCGAAAACCACAATCACGCCGCCGAAATACTGGAGGAGCAGGTCTCAGGGGGGCTTGACCCTGAGGCAAAGCAGGAGGCGCTCAGCAAGGCATGCTTTGTGAACACCGTCATCGGAAAGATGAGCGGCATCGTCAGCGATGCCGCGGATATGCACGGCCTGGCCCCGGTCACGCCTGCGAGCAGCCGGGCCTTCCTGGTCGAGGAATTCAACCGCATCCTCATATCGCAAATCCCTGAGCCGTCCGGCTCCTGCTTCCGCCGGGGCATAAACGCCTTCGAAGAAAAACCGGATCTCCTGCCGTTTGAAGAAGCCAAGCTTTACGGTCATAATGCGACACACGCGCTGGGCGCGTATTTAGGGGTTCTGAGCGGAATCGACCGGATGGCGGAAGTGCGTGAAAACCCGGCACTGTTTCAATTTATGCGGGATGCCTTCCTTGAGGAGTCCGGGGGAGCCCTGATCAGCAGACACCGAGGGATCGACGCGTTGTTCACCCCGGAAGGCTATGCCCGCTATGCGGACGATCTCCTCGAGAGAATGACCAATCCTCATTTGCGCGACACAGCGGAGAGAGTCGGTCGCGACCCGAAACGCAAACTCGGCTGGGATGACCGTCTTATAGGCACAATGCGAATCGTGCTCGGTGAAGGGATTCGGCCCTGGCGTTACGCTACCGGGGCCGCAGCCGCGGTCGCCTGCCTTCATCCCAAGCTGTGGAACGAACCGGGAGCCGACGTCGCCCCGCTTCTGGAACCGCTTTGGGCTGGAGTACCCGAAGGCGAAAGGCGCGAGATCATCAGCGAGATTAAAGAGGGATGGATTCGGGTTATCCGTTGGCCCGAGAACCGAAAGGCGAAAAACATATGAAACACTCGACAGCACTGTTAGTTCTCCTCCTCACCGTCGGCTTCATCTCTGCGCAGAATGATCCGAACAAAAAAGAGTGGATCCAACTGTTCAACGGCAAGAACCTCGAGGGTTGGGACATCAAGATCAAAGGTCACGAGCTGAATGACAATTACAGGAACACGTTCCGGGCCCAGGACGGAAAGATGGTTGTCTCCTACGACCAGTACGACAAGTTCAACTCGGACTTTGGTCACATCTTCTACCGCGAGAAGTTTTCCTACTACCTTCTGGTCGTCGAATACCGCTTCCTGGGTAACCAGGTGCAGGGTGGCCCCGAATGGGGCTTGAGGAACAGCGGGGCGATGCTCCACTCGCAGTCGGCTAAAAGCATGCTGAAGGACCAGGATTTTCCGATTTCGATCGAAGCGCAGTTCCTGGGCGGCAGCGGCACCGGAAACCGCACCACGGCGAACCTGTGCACTCCCGGTACTCACGTCGAGATGAACGGCGCCCTCGTGACACAGCACTGCATCAACTCGAAGTCGAAGACCTACCACGGGGAGCAATGGGTCCGGGTTGAGATGGAAGTCCTGGGAAGCGAGCGGATCAGGCACATGATCGAGGGCCAGACGGTCATTGAGTACCAGAAGCCCCAGGTAGGCGGCCCAAACGTCTCGAATTTCGATCCCGCGGCAAAGCCGGACGGCAAGCTTCTTGAAGAGGGCTACATTTCTCTCCAGGCGGAAAGCCACCCCGTCGAGTTCCGCAAGGTGGAACTGCTGAACCTGGTCGGCTGCAAAGACCCGAAAGCCTCGAACTACAAGTCGTACATCGTTAAGGAAGATAACTCGAAGTGCGTGTATCCCAAGTAGAAGGGGCAAAGGGGCAAAGGGACACAGGGGCAAAGGGGTAAAACGATGAACAGGAAGAGTCTCGCGTCAGTCTTTGGCTTTCTGTTTCTGATCCTTGGTTGTCGGAGTGCTTCGCTCCCGGCTCAGAGCGATTGCCGCGAGCTCCGGGTGATGACGTTTAACATCCGGTACGGAACGGCGGCGGATGGGGAGAACCATTGGGCGAAGCGCAAAGATCTGACTTTCGCTGTCATCTCGACACACCAGCCGGATGTGGTCGGTTTGCAGGAAGCGCTCCGGTTCCAGATCGAAGAAATCCTCCAGGCCGTGCCCGGGTACGGGATGCTGGGTGTGGGGCGGGATGACGGAAAAACCCAGGGCGAGCACTCAGCCGTCCTCTACCGCTCCGACCGGTTTAAGGTCCTCGCTGACGGGAATTTCTGGTTTTCGGACACGCCCGATGTTCCGGGCTCAAAACACTGGGGCAATCAGATCACCCGGATTTGCACGTGGGCGCGCTTCGAAACAAAGGACAGGGCCCACCGGTTTTACTTCTACAATCTGCACCTTGACCATCAATCTCAGCCGTCACGTGAGAAGAGCGCGGAGCTGCTGCTGCAAAAGATCCAGGGGCGCGAACATCAGGATCCCGTAGTTGTGACCGGAGATTTCAACTCCGGTGAAACGAACCCGGCCGTCGTAACGCTGAAAGGGCAATTCCGGGATACCTACAGGGTGATTCATCCGGAGGAGAAGGACGTGGCGACTTTCGGCGGGTTCAAGACACCGCCTCCGGGCGGCGACAAGATTGATTACGTTTTTGCTCTACCTTCGCTCAGGGTGAGGGAAGCGGCCATCGTGCGCGATCAGCAGGACGGCCGCTACCCGTCCGATCATTTGCCGGTAACGGCGACGATCTGTTTGGACCATTAAAAAAGACCGCAAGGACCGCAAGGACTTCAAAGACCTCAAGGACCAAAACAGAAAGGCGTTTCCTTCCGGTCCTTGAGGTCGTTGAGGTCCTTGCGGTCCTTGACAGAAGCGATACCCTTCAGGCCTACTTCACCCTCCCCACCGCCTGCTCCGCCGCCTGGAGCAGCGGCTGGGTGGACAGGGGCGTGCCGACGGCTTGTTCCATCCACAATGACGGTGTCAGGCAGCCGAGCCGGCACATCCTCTCCATCTCGACGCCCAGGTTTTTGCCTTTCAGATAGCTCTCGATCTGGAAGCTGATAATGTGCCCGATCGGATAGTCCGGCAGGTACATGGCCCCGTCGATCAGGTGCGAATAGATGGCGAGAATCGGCACGTCCCGGACGCCGAAAACCGGCGCGTAGTGCTCGTTCCATACCTCCCGTGCGATGCGCATCACCGCGTCCCGCAACTGTTGCGGGTCGGTTTTCGGGTTTTCGTACATCCAGCGCCAGACCTTCATATCGACGAGGGCGACGCCGCCTATCTCGTAAGTCGCCCAGAAGGTATCGAGAGCCTTGAGGGCGTCTCGTTCCTCCCGGCCAGGGCTGGGAATCCCGAGAACGTCAAGATCGCGGTCCTGAAAGACAAATGCAAACGCTTCGGTGAAAGCGGTGTTCGGGACGCCGCGCAGAAAGTAATAGTCGATCCTGTTTAGCGAAAACACCTGCTCCACGGTGTGTCCCATTTCGTGAAGAGCAATGTTGTAGCCCTTGTAGTTCAAGCCCCCTGTCGCCCGTGTCCTCAGATGAGCCTTGTCGTCCCGCATCTCCGCGCCGGTCGCGTGTCCTGAGCCTCGGGCCGGGTCGACCACGATATGGCGGCTCAGAAATTCAGCCGTTTCGCCGGCAAAACCCAGCTTCTGGAGGATCTTCGGGAGGTCGGCCTGGAAGGCAGTGACTTCGGGGTACTTCTGACGAACGATACGGTCCAGTTCTTCCGGCGCCTGCGCGCCTCTCGCCTTGAATCCGTCATACCAGATATCGAAGGGCTCGAGCTTTCGTCCCAGCCTCTTCTCAATCAGTTGCGCCACCTTCTGGCGAAGGGGCGAAGAAACGACTGCGAGCAGCAGCTTCTCCACTTCCTTTTCCGGGATCTGGCGATCTTCGTTAAACCGCCGCTCAATCAATGTCGGGGCTTTCGGCACGTAGGGATCGAGCATCTGCTCCGCTTTGAACTTGTTCAGCAGTTGCTCATATCGCACTTGTTTCTCGGGCTCGGAGGTCACCTTTTCCAAGCCGGCGTTCCGTTTCTCGTATACGAGGTTTGGCTCGGGCGCCCAGCGGTATTTGTCGTTGTTAACCACGATTTTCGGGATACTCTGGTCGATAATCCGCTGCATCACCCGGTAGATGATTCGCTGTCGTTCCAACCCGTCCGGCTTGGCATACTGGGCCTTTAGCTCGTCCCGGATTCCCCAGTGGCTGATCAGCTTAAGGTCCGGCGGGAAGAGCGTTTTCTGGTCCGCCGTGAGCAAGTTGCCCATGTAGACGTTGTATTCGCTTACGTAATTGTCGGCTTCGACTGAGATTGCCGATCGCTTCTGCCTTACATCGGCCGGTACGCGGGAAGTGAACATGTCGCCGAGTTTGGCGTACGCCCATTGCTTTCGATCCCAGTTCTCGCCAAGGGACAGCTTCTGGTCGAGAGTGAAATAGGGAAAGTTGAGAATCATCACGAACGCGATCTTGTTCCCGAAGAAATCTTCTTCGAGATGGGCGAAGGGAGAGTACTTCGCGAACATGTGATCGATCGGGAGCGGAGGTCCGATATCGAGATCCAGCGGTTCGCGCAAGGCCCGGCTGATCTGGTGCAGATGCCCCTGGAGAACCTCGAAGTTCTTCTCCAGCCGGCTGAACGTCTTGTCCAGTCCTGCCGGGTCCGCGATGAACTCGGTGAGACAGAAGTCCTCATAGTCTTTTTCGGATCCATCCTCTTTGCGCCAGAGCTCGCCAACTCGGACGGCGCCGTTTTCGATTCGTGCCTTGTGTTCAGTACCGAACTTTGCGGTCATCTTGTCGATAACGGAGCGGGTTTTTTCAGGGGAGATCATCGATATCGTCCTTTGATCGGGAGAAAAACCTGAGACGACCAGCAGAATCAGGAACAGTGAGATGAACCGTACCATGAGCACAGTATAGCGTTTCCACCCAACGAGAGTGGGGGCGTCCGCTGGGAGCGCAGGCGTCTCGCCGAATGTCATTGCATTTACTTTTTTCGAAGTCAGTACAACCAGCCGCGGTGAATGGGGCTTTTATCGTGGCCGGACTCTCCAGAGTCCGGCAGCCGACCCCCGGGGTCGGCCTGAACTGGCGAGCGGCAACCATCGTTTTCGCCGGGCTCCCAGCCCGGCTGCCGGACTCTGGAGAGTCCGGCCACAATAAAAGCCCCGTTCACCACGGCTGGTTGCACCGACTTCGCCCTGGCCACCGGTCCAAAAAGTAAATGGCATCAGGCGAGACGCCTGCGCTCCCAGCGGACGCCCCCACTCTCGTTGGGTGGCATCCTAAAGTTGCAAGCCGCCATCACTTTCTTCTGGTCCTTTCTCGCCAGCCTGCATCTGATATTCTTGGGGGCGCCAATCATAAATTCGAAAGGGATCGATCATGAGTAGAGCCAAACTCCTGCCCGTTGTGGCCTTGGTCTTGCTGATTCAACCTGCACTTGCCCAACAGACGAAGAAGGTCAGCGTGTCCGGCCTGATCTACGATTTGAAACACCCGGAGCCGGAAAGACGGAAGGACGCTGCCCTGTTGCTTGGTCAAAACAAGGTGCGCCAGGCGGTACCGGGTCTGATTGAGCTGACGGGCGACCCGGATAATGCCATCCGTTTGGAGGCCGTTCGGGCGCTGGTTCGGATAAACGATCCCGCTGCCTTGCCGACCTACATCCGCTTGACTCAGGATCCCTCAAAGCCGATACAGGAAAAGACGATTGAAGGGATCATCAACATGTACGTGTCGGATGAAGGAGGCTTCATCCGCGGCGTGCAGAAGTTCGCGGATGTTGTGAACCCGTGGAGCGATGATTACAACCCGCTGATCGTGGAGCCGTATGTCCCGGTCAGCACGGAGGCCATCTCGGCTTTGGCCGCCTTGCTGAAAGCCGAGGATTCAGGCCTGCGAAAAGGTGCGGCGGTCGGGCTCGGCATCCTCCGCGCGAATGGGGCCCTCCCGGCCATCCAGCAGGCCCTGTCGAGCGAGGTCGAAAACGACGTGACCGTGGAGTTGATCAGGGCGATTTACAAGATTGGCGATCACGAGGCCGGGAATGCCGTTGTTCCTTTCGTCAGGGACGCCGAGAAGGTGGTGCATGACGAGGCGATTTTCACGGTGGGCAGGTTGGGCGTCAAAAAGGCCGTCCCCGATCTGAAGGAGCTGTACGAATCGGGGATCCAGGAAAGCAAGAAGATCCTGGGCCTCGTTCCGATCACCGGCAAGGACGACCTGGCCAAGAAGCTTTATGAGGCCATGGCCTTCATTGGCGATCCGAGCTGCAAAGAGCTTTTCCTCGCCGGCCTCGAAGACGAACGGCTGATCTACCGCCGTTACGGGGCTGAAGGGATTGGCAGAATGGGCGATCAAAGCCAGCTGTCGATGATGGCGACAAAGTACCTGCGCGAAAAAGAGCCGGAGGTTAAACTGGCCATGAGTTTCGCGCTTTACCGCCTGGGCCGGGACGAGCATCTTTTGGAACTGGCTCAGGGTGGGGACCAGGGATCGAACTACCTGCTCGAAATAGCCACGCCGGAGATTGCGAAGCTGTACCCGTACGTGCGCAGTGAGAAAGACGGCGTCAAAGTCCGGTTGCTGAATGTCATCGGGCTGCGGGGCGACCGGTCCGCGCTCCCGGTTGTCGAGGAGCTCATGAATCACAAAAACGCCGACG
>RPQK01000295.1 GCA_003819755.1 Acidobacteriota bacterium
GCTACTTCCTCACGCCGGAGGCGTGAGAGGAGAGTAGCCGGGGGTGGAGCCGTTTTTCAGGCGACACCCCCGGGAAACAGGCAATAAAATCCCCCACTCCGGCAGGAGTGGGAGGAGGGACTCACAGCCGCTGCCGACGCGAAGCGAAGCGGCTCCGTGATTGTCCAGCCGAGGGGTTACTCCGGCTTGTCCCGCAGCTTGATCCTGGCTTGCAGTTTCTGGAGGGCCTGATTTCGGGGGAAGAGGGCGAGGCCCTTTTCAACGATTTCGCTGGCTTGGGAATGGATCTTCTTCTTTAGATACGCCTCCCCCAGCTCCTGGTACGCCTGCGGGAAGCGGGCATTGTGTCGAACGGACTTCTCGAGGTACTCCATGCCTTCCGCGATGCGATCCATCCGAACGCACGCGGCGCCCGTGTAGTAGTTCAGAAGGGCATCCTCGGGCGCCTCGCGCAACAGGTTTCGGAATATTTCGTAAGCCTGTCGATAATCCCCGGCTATCGCCAGTGATACGGCTTCATCCCGGCTCGATCTGGGGTGCTGCTGGCCTGTGAGGGATATGGAGTAGACGAGAAACAGAACCAGCAGAGCCAGGCCCTTGACCATGTCGCCTTGAAGGCGAGCGGCCAAGGGCCTGATCGTACGCTCTTTCATCGTTCCTAAATCGTTTCCTTAACGGCTTGCACGATATGCCTGGCACTGATGCCGAACATGTCGATCAGTTCGTCGGCTTTGCCGGATCGAGGAATTTCCTTAATCGCGAGTTTTTTGAATTTGCACGCCTCGCCGGCAAGAGCGCTCATGACGGCCTCACCAATCCCGCCGTCCGCGTAATGGTCCTCAACGGTGATGATCACCCGGGTCTCTTGGGCCGCCTTACGCAAAGTCTCGAGGTCGAGCGGCTTGACGCTGTACAGGTCTATGACTCTGACGGCGATGCCGTCCTGGCGCAACTGCTCGTAGGCCTTCAGGGCCTCGTGGAGCGTGATGCCTGCTGCCACGATCGTCGCGTGATCCTCGGCACTGGCCTTCAGGACTTTGCTGCCGCCGACCTTGAACGTCTCGTTCCCATTATACAGAACCGGGCTCTTCGGCCGAGACGTACGGATGTAGACAATACCGGGAGTTTGCGCGGCCAGTTCCACCATCCGTTCGGCCGATACTCCGTCCGAAGGATACAGGACAGTCGATCCGGCGATCGGCCGCATCATGGCGATGTCTTCCAGGCCCATCTGCGAGGGCCCGTCCTCGCCGATCGAGACGCCGGCATGGGATCCGCACAGCTTCAAGTCCACTTGGCCGATTCCGGCCATGCGGATGAAGTCGTAGGCGCGTGCCAGGAAACAGGCGAAGGTCGAACAGAACGGGATCTTTCCAAGAGCTCCCAGGCCCGCGGCTGTCCCAACCATGTTTTGCTCCGCGATGAAGCACTCGACAAAACGGTCCGGGAACTCCTTCATGAACTTCTCGGAGTAAGTCGAGTTTTTCACGTCGCCGTCCAGGGCGACAACCGCCTTGGTGGTCGCTCCGAGTTTCTTCAAAGCGCTGCCGTAAGCTTCCCGGGTCGCGACCTGAGAGCCGATGGCATAGTCGGGCGGGGAGGACAGCGACGCGGATGTTGGCTGCGGAACTTGGTTTTTCGGAGCCGGCGCTACCATTAGCGGCTCTTCCAGTTCGAAATTACTCCCCAGCTCAGCGAGAGCTTTTTCCAGTTCCTCGCCCTTCTTCAGAGGTTTCCCGTGCCAGCCGTTCAGATCTTCGAGGAAGGAAATGCCTTTTCCTTTCAGGGTGCGGGCAATGATGGCAAACGGCAAGCCGGTCGATGCTTTTGCCGTGGTCAGAGCGGCATCGATCTGGGCGATGTCGTGGCCGTCGATTACCAAGGTGCGCCATCCGTTCGCCTGAAACCGTGCCTCATAGTGACTGAGCTCATGGCCGTACATGGTCGCCTGGCTCTGCCCGAGCCGGTTCACGTCGACAATGGCGGTCAGACTATCCATTTTGTAATACGCGGCCAGGGCGGCTGCTTCCCAGACCGCGCCCTCGGCCACTTCGCCGTCACCCAGGAGGACATACACTCGAGCGCCGGTCTGGTCGAGCCGCCCAGCCAGGGCCATGCCGAGTCCGATGGAAAGCCCTTGCCCAAGCGATCCGGTGGCTGCTCCCGACCAGGGCGACCGAAAAGTCGGGTGTCCCTCGAGGTCGCTGTCGATGCGTCTCAACGTCAGCATCCGAGCAACCGGATAAGCGCCGGCCTCCGCCCAAGCGGCCCACATCACCGGCGCCGCATGCCCCTTTGAGAGAATGAAGCGGTCGTTGTAGATGTTCTGAGGCGTCGAGACATCGTAACGGAGATGGTTAAAAAACAGGGTCGAGACGATGTCGGCGCACGAACAGCAGGAAGTCGGATGCCCGGAAGCCGCCTCGGACGTGGAAATC
Source organism: Acidobacteriota bacterium (assembly GCA_003819755.1). Taxonomy (GTDB): domain Bacteria; phylum Acidobacteriota; class UBA6911; order RPQK01; family RPQK01; genus RPQK01. Next base: position 2,439 of record RPQK01000295.1, read on the forward strand.
AGCGAATGACGCCGCAGGCGCTGCGCCATCGTCTGAAGGGAATGAAGCCGGCTCGGCGTGAGCCGAGAATTTTGAACTGTAGTCTCTTGGTTCATGTCTTCTAACTCGCGTGACTTTGATGTTATGGGTTTAACACTGACGTCTGGTCGCAAAAGAGCTATTTTGCCATGGATAGGAGCCGAGAACTACCGATTTTCGACAGGCGGCAGGGGCGGTGGTTTTCTTATCCACGAAATTAACACGAATTACGCCAATTGACACGAATTATGCGATGGGACTTTGGGGATGGCATCGCATGATTCGTGTCAATTGGCGTAATTCGGGTTAATTCGTGGATAGCTTGCGATGACTCCGGGTTTTTGCATAACATTGTCAAAAGCCGATAAGCCGAAGGGCAGGACGTGTGTTGTGCTTTTGACTGACAGCTATGGCAGGCCGATGAGGGATTTGAGGATTTCCATTACCGACCGCTGCAACTTCCGGTGCTTCTACTGTAAATCGGCCGTCTTCTCCAATGCCAAGGAACGAGCGGAGATTCTGACGTTTGAGGAGATCCTCAGACTGGCGCGCCTTTTCGTGGGTCTGGGCATCACCAAGATTCGCGTCACCGGAGGGGAACCAATGGTCAGGCGGGACGTCGACCGCCTGATTGCTGAGCTAAGCCGGTTGCCCGGGCTCGAAGATCTGGCTTTGACTACCAACGGTTTCAATCTGGCCGAAAAGGCAGTCCTTCTGAGGGCCAACGGCTTGAACCGGGTCACGGTTTCTCTCGATTCGCTTGATGGCGCCCGTTTCGCGGCCATCACGAAGAGCAATGATTTCGAAAAAGTCCTTGCCGGCATCCATGAAGCAAAGAGGATCGGACTGGAGCCGGTGAAGGTCAACTGCGTTCTCGTCCGGGGTTTTAACGAGGATGAAGTCGTCCCGTTCGCCGAATTCTCCCGGCAGCACGACATTGCGGTTCGGTTCATAGAGTTCATGCCGTTGGACGAGCAAGGGCAATGGAATCGCGAAAAGGTGGTGACGGGGGCCGAAGTCCTCGCCCGGCTTCGCGAGCGTTACGAGATGGTCCCAGTCGGGAAGGTCAACGATCACGCGACCTCTGCCGACTACGCTTTCGCTGACGCCCCGGGACGCATCGGTCTGATCATGCCTGTTTCTGTCCCCTTCTGCGGTCAGTGTAGTCGCGTCCGGCTCACTGCGGATGGTAAGATAAGAACCTGCCTGTTTTCCGTCATCGAGCACGACGTACGGACCGTGCTTCGCTCTGGTGCAGACGACTCAGCCGTAATCGAATTCATAACGGAGACGGTGCAGAAAAAGGAACGAGGCCACCGGATCAACGAACCGGACTTCGAGCCGCCTCCGCGGAGCATGTCTTTTATCGGTGGTTGAGCGGGGCGGGTGAAGGGCATCGGAGAACATGAGTCAGACCTGCATTCTGCCGCAGAGTTATTTCGGGACAGACCGTGCCCAGATGGAGAGCCGGATTGCTGCGGCTAAGAGCCGGCTGGGCAAGCGGCTTGTCATCCTGGGGCATCACTACCAACGTGACGATGTCGTAAAGTACGCTGATTTCACAGGCGATTCCTTCAAGCTGTCGCAGCAGGCAGCCAGCCGTCCGGACGCCGACTACATCATCTTCTGTGGCGTCCACTTCATGGCGGAAAGCGCCGACGTTCTCAGCGCTCCTCATCAGAGAGTCATCCTGCCTGATCTTGCGGCCGGGTGCAGCATGGCCGACATGGCCGAAATCGATCAGCTTGAACAGGCCTGGAGCGAGCTGGAGGAGGTTTTCGACGGGACTCCTCCGATCATTCCCATCACCTACATGAACTCGAGCGCCGCGATTAAGGCATTCTGCGGCGAGCGCGGGGGCGCAGTCTGCACCTCTTCCAATGCACAGGCCGTCTTCAACTGGGCATCCGCCCGTCAGGAGAAAATCCTGTTTCTTCCCGACCAGCACTTGGGGAGGAACACCGGATATTCGATGGGCATTCCGCTTGATTCTATGCCGGTGTGGGACCCTTATCGGCACATGGGTGGCAATACCGCGGAAGCAGTTATTGCAGCAAAAGTCCTGCTGTGGAAGGGCCACTGCAGTGTCCACCAGAGATTCACTCCCGAGATGGTCGACCAGGTCCGGAGTAAACACCCGGGTATCCAGGTGATAGTGCATCCGGAATGCACCTGGGAGGTTGTACAAAAGTCAGACGCCACGGGCTCTACCGAAAAAATCATTCAGGTTGTTCGTGACGCGTCGGCCGGGACTTCGTGGGCTGTGGGAACCGAACTGCACCTGGTTAACCGCCTGGCCGAAGAATCGGCGCGGGAAGGGAAGCTCGTCATCTCACTGGAGGAACGCGGCTGCCTCTGCAGCACGATGTTCCGAATTTCGCCCGCCCATTTGCTGGCGTCGCTCGAGAATCTGGTGGAAGGCCGCATTGTTAACCAGATCACGGTGCCGGAAGAGACCGCCCACTGGACCCGCGTCGCGCTGGACCGGATGCTGGCGATTTGCTGACCGCTGACGGCTGACCGCTGACGGCTGACCGCTGACGGCTGACGGGTGACGGGTGACCGAGGTCCGGTAGGACTGGCACGTGACTTCCGGACAAAAGACGTGCCAGTCCTTTCGGACCTCGGTCACCCGTCAGCGGTCAGCCGTCAGCCGTCAGGCCTCCTGTCTTCTCCTGCCAGGCGATTCCCGGCTAGAATGGCTCTAATACGGTTGTGTTTATGAGTGTTCCAGAACGCTTTGCCCCACAGGAAGAAGAAAACGAGTCGGGTGGACACTCGCTTGAGCCGATGCACTTCTCGGACCTGCCGGAGGTGCTCGTGATTGAACGCGCCTGTTTTTCGGACCCATGGCCGGAGTTCGCCTTTGTCCAGGGGCTCTCGTGCGCGGACTGTTATTCGCGAGTCACCAGGAAGAACGGGCAAGTGAGCGGGTATCTGATCGGATACGTGAGCTCGTTGGAGATTCACATCGCGAATGTTGCTGTCAGTCCGGCGTTCCGGCGCCAGGGAGTAGCCAGGCGGTTGATGTTGGACGTGCTGGAAGGCACCAACCTCAGGTGCACAAGCGCCGTTCTGGACGTTCGGGAATCGAACCACCCCGCCATCCGCCTTTACCTCAGCCTGGGATTTCGGCCCATCGGCCGAAGGCCACGTTACTATCGTCATCCGGTTGAAGACGCGATTGTCATGACGACGAAGTGCCGGACTCCGCGAAAGAACGCTCGAGAGCGCGACTAGGAACGGGTAAACCCGGGCGGCTGAAGCTTTTCCTGGTTTTCCTGCATATAAGACTCTGAGGAACAAAAATGCCGCGGGCCATCTGGAAAGGCAACATCAGTTTCGGTTTGGTGACGATCCCCGTAACGCTTTATACCGCGGAGAATCGCAAGAATCTCAGTTTTCACATGCTGGACAGACGCAACATGTCCCGGATCCAGCAGCGTCGTTTTAATGCGGTAACGGGCGAGGAGGTGCCGTACGAGGAACTCGTCAAGGGCTATGAATGTGATGACGGCGCCTACGTCATCCTCACTGACGAGGAAATCAAGGCGGCCAGGCCGGATGCCAGTCAGACGGTAAACATCACCAGTGTGGTCAAGGCGGAAGAAATTCCGTTGACCTACTTCGAAACCCCCTACTATCTGGAACCCGTCAAGGCAGGTCGTAAGGCCTATGCCCTGCTCCGAGAGATATTCCGGCGAACCGGCTACGTGGGCCTCGGTAGGGTGGTCATCAGGACCCGGGAGTACGTGGCCGGGGTCTTTGCCCAGGGACCGTTACTGCTGTTGGAGCTGATGAGGTATCCAGATGAGCTGCGGGACCCGGGTGAGTTGGAGCTGCCGGGCGAGGATCTCAAGGCATTGGGAATTGACAAGCGTGAGCTGGAGATGGCCCAGCGTCTCGTGGAAGCGATGGCGGCACCCTTCAATCCCGGAGAGCACCAGGATACTTACCAGGAGGCCGTTTTGCGCTTGATCGAGGAGAAGGCGAAGACCGGCACCGTCGGCACGCCGCCCGTTCCTGCGGATGCTGAGCCCTCAACCCAGGTCGTCGATATGATGAGCCTCCTGAAGCGCAGCCTGGAGAATGTGGAGAAACACGCCGAAGCCGCCCGTAAGAAGCGCGGCAAGGGACGCGAGGAACCTGAAGGCAAGCCGCTCAAAGCCCGCAAACGCGCGTGAGTGTGATAACGGTGGCATGCCACCGCACTGCTCGGAAATGGGTAGTCTGGTCGGTGTGCCGAGGTCCGACAGAGCCGCAAGCGCAGCGTTTTTTTGCGCAGCGCGTCGGATACGTGCCGGGAGCAAGATCGATTGGTGCTGGAGGCACGTATCCGGCGCGCTCCCCGTCCGCTGACGGTCCGCAAAAAACGCTGCGCTTGCGGCCCTGTGGGGCTGGACGCCGGCACCCCCGACGAAGGAACTATGGCCCTCAAGACCTACCAGGAAAAACGAGACTTCGAACGGACTCCCGAGCCGAAAGGCAGCGAGCACAAGAAGACCGGTGATTCGTACGTCGTTCAGAAACACGCCGCCACGCGGCTCCACTATGACTTCCGGTTGGAGCTTGAGGGAGTTCTAAAAAGCTGGGCCGTCCCAAAAGGACCGAGCTATGACACCCGTGAAAAGCGGCTGGCTGTCCACGTTGAGGACCACCCGGTAGAGTACGGGTCCTTCGAGGGCATTATCCCGGAAGGGGAGTACGGCGGGGGGACCGTCATGATCTGGGATCGAGGGACGTGGGTGCCGCTCGACAAAGACCCCGTCGCGAGTTACCACAAGGGCGTCATGAAGTTCCGCCTGGAGGGGCAGAAACTGCACGGCGCCTGGACGCTCGTCCGGATGAAACCCAGGCCCGGTGAGGAGGAAGCGAAAGAGAACTGGCTGCTCATCAAGGAGCGAGACGAGTTCGTCAAGCCGCTCTCGGAGCTCGATGTCGAGAAGGAATTCCCCAATAGCGTCATCAGTGGCCGAAGCCTGGAAGAGATAGCGGCCGACAAGGACGACGTCTGGCATTCGGACGTGGCCAGCGTCGACGTCGATGAGCTAAAGCGATTACGGGGAGTCCGCAAGGCGACTCTTCCCGACTTCGTCCAGCCGCAACTTGCCACGCTGGTCGAGGCGGTGCCAAAGAGCGGCAAGTGGGTCTTCGAGATAAAACTCGATGGGTACCGGGAGTTGTGCCGAATCGACAATCGGGACATTCGGTTGATCAGCCGCAATGGCAAAGACTGGACCCGGAACTTCTCCTCCCTGGTGTCTCAAGTTCGCCAACTGCCCGTCCGAACCGCGCTGTTGGACGGCGAGGTAGTTGTCCTGATGCCGGATGGCACGACCAGTTTTCAGGCTCTTCAAAACGCTTTATCCCAGGCAGAGGGTGGGCGGCTTGTCTACTACGTTTTCGATCTGCTCTACCTCGAGGGCTACGATCTGACGGGCGTGGCACTTAGCGATCGAAAGGGTGTTCTCCGGCGTCTGGTTGGGCGTCTGCCGGCCGACAGCGGGGTGCGCGTATCAGATCACTTTGAAGGACAAGGCGAGGTGTTCTTCCGGGAGGCCTGCAAACACTCGCTGGAAGGCGTCATCTGCAAACGGGCCGATCGGCCCTATGTTTCGGGTCGGACACGCGACTGGCTCAAGGTCAAATGTCTCGAGAGACAGGAATTCGTGGTTGTCGGCTTCACTGATCCGTCCGGTGGCCGAAAAGGCTTGGGCGCCCTCCTGCTCGGTGTCTATGACGAGGGCGGGAAGCTCATTTCTGCCGGCCGGGTAGGAACGGGCTTTACCGAGCGGTCGCTACGCGAGTTGCGGGACAAGCTGGGTCGGCTGGAAATCGAGAAGCCGGCAATTACCAATCCGCCGAAAGGAGCGGCCGCCCGGGGAGTGCATTGGGTCAGGCCGGATCTCGTTGCAGAGGTCACGTTCGCGGAATGGACCGGGGACGGACAACTGCGCCACCCTTCCTTTCAAGGTCTGCGTGAAGACAAGAGTCCCCGCGAGGTGCGCCGGGAACGAGCCGAGAAGGGGGCGGATAATTCTCCTTCCGAACCGCCCAAGGAGACGTCCGGAGGGAAACGCAAGGCGAGCGCTGCGGCAGATAAAAAGGCCCAATTTGCGGGCGTGAATATTACCCACCCGGACC
>RPQK01000296.1 GCA_003819755.1 Acidobacteriota bacterium
GATCTACGGTGAAAACCCCCTCGTTGATCGAGTCCAGGACAATCTCCCAATCACGGGATTGAGCCTCATGCTTCATAACAGACACCTCTGGAACCCTATCCGTGCATCCTGCACGTTTGGAGTCCGGCCATACTATTGCAATTCGCACGCCCGCACGTCAATGGCGCCCTGCAGTCCATTTGGCCTTTCTCACGGGTATGGGGCGCGCGACTGCGACTCTCATGCCTGGAAGAGTCGCAAACGCGCGACTAAGACTCGGGGGAGTTAATCGTTCACCCCCTCCACTAACCAGGTGTCGCAGCAGAGATTGGGCGGTTTTTCGGCCGGCTGCGATCTCTGGCACGTCTCATGCTGTTCGGTCCAATGAAGGGGTCATCTTGAGAATCGGATTGACGATTTGGAATGGACGCGTTTCGCCGGTGTTCGATGTATCGCATCAGCTGGCGATCTACAAGACGTCGGATCGAGAAATCCTGAGAGAGGCTGAGATACCTCTTCCTGAAGACCCCTTTGCCAAGGTGCGCAGCCTGGCTTCGCAGACCTTGGACGTGGTCATCTGCGGAGCGGTGTCGGGCTGGATCGCGGAGGCGATTGAAAGCTCCGGGATCAAGCTGTTTCCGTTCGTCGCCGGCGAAGCGGGACCGGTCTTACAGGCTTTCCTCCGAGGCGAGGTGAGAGACCCCAGTTGGAGTATGCCTGGATGCTGCCGCGGTAGACGGCAAGGGCGACCCACGTGCTGTGTCGCTCCGAGAAGCAAGGATTAGCAGTCGCAGGTATGTTCTCAGAACGTGCGAGAGCCAGTCTTGTTCGTAGTTCCGCCTTTAGGCGGGCTTTTCAGATCGTGCTTTTGCGGATGGCACGCCCTGAAAAGCCCGCCTGAAGGCGGAACTACGAACAGGATTGGCGACAGCGGCGCGCCTACCTGTGAGAGTCCCGGATAGCGTGTTGGCGCCTATTTGGAGGTTGGTTTCTATGAAAATCATTGTCACATCGCTCGGCCCGAGCCTTGATTCTCCTATGGACGTGAGGTTTGGCCGGGCGGCCAGGTTCATTCTGTTTGATGACGAGTCGCAGGGTTTTCAAATCATCGAGAACACCCAGAATCTTAACGCCGCCCAGGGTGCCGGGCTCCAGGCAGCCGAGATCGTGTCGCGGGCAGGAGCGGAGTGCGTCCTGACCGGACACTGCGGACCTAAGGCGTTCAAGGCCCTCACTGCGGCCGGCATCCGAATCTATACCGGGGTTGATGGGACTGTCGCGGAAGCGATAGACCGGCTGCGAGCCGGGCAACTGAAGCAGGCGGAGTCCGCCGATAGCCAGGGGCACGCGTTTTGAGAATATGAAGATAGCTATCGCAAGTGGAAAAGGCGGGACTGGAAAGACGACTCTGGCGGTGAATCTCGCCTTGGTGGTCCCGGAGGCTGTCGCCCTCCTGGACTGCGATGTCGAGGAACCCAACTGCCATATCTTCCTGGCGCCGACCGTTGATCGAAGCGAGGCGATCGGTGTAATGGTCCCGGTGGTTGACCCCGACCGATGCCTGGCCTGCGGTTCCTGTTCCCACTTCTGCCAGTACCACGCGATTGCCGGGCTCGATACCGGGCCTCTCATCTTCCCGGAACTGTGCCACTCATGCGGCGGCTGTGTTCGTGTCTGTCCGACCGGTGCGATGTCTGAGACCACCCGGGAGATTGGCCTCGTGGAAGAGGGTTGGGCAGGACCGGTGAGAGTCATCCAGGGACGACTTCGAATTACGGAGGCTTCTTCCCCTCCGCTGATTCGGGCCGTCAAGAAGAGGGCCCCTGCAGACGGGATGACCCTGATCGACTGCCCCCCGGGCACCTCCTGCCCTGTGATCGCAGCCTTGCGTGGGGTGGACTTTGCGATCCTGGTAACGGAGCCGACGCCTTTCGGTCTGCATGACCTTCGGCTGGCGGTCGGCACGGTGCGCACTCTGAATATCGCGTTCGGAGTCGTTGTTAACCGGGCACAGGCTGGGAACCGCAGTATCCATGAGTATTGCGAGGCCGAGCGAATCCCGATCCTTCTCGAGGTTCCTGACAGCCGGCAGGTGGCAGAGGCATATTCGAAAGGGCTATCCGTCCTCGATGCTCTTCCCGGGCTGCGCGGTGATCTCGATCGGCTCTATCGCGAGATCAAGATCCGGGTCGGACCCGAGACAGGGAGCGAACCGCGCGAATGCCCGGCGCCGCGGCAGAAGCGGTCGCCGGATCAGCCCGCCGGCAGGGACTCTCAAAGTCAGTCGTGAGCGGAAAGGCCGTGTCGAAAATGCAACAACTGGCGGTAATCAGCGGAAAAGGGGGAACAGGAAAGACCAGCGTCGTCGCATGCTTCGCTGCCCTGGCGGGGGAGAAAGTGCTTGTGGACTGCGATGTGGACGCGGCCGACCTGCACCTGGTTCTTTCCCCGACTATCCTGGAAACGCACGAATTCAGATCAGGCCACGTCGCCAGGATCAGGGAGGAGGACTGCCGATTTTGTGGGGAGTGCATGGAATCATGCCGGTTCGACGCGATCGGGCCAGTAGGCGATGGTTTCTGCTACCAGGTGGACCCGATTGCCTGCGAGGGTTGCCGTGTTTGCGTCGAGTTCTGCCCTGCTCAGGCGATCGATTTCGAAGAACGGACGTGCGGCGAATGGTTCATCTCAGAGACGAGCCATGGTCCGATGGTCCACGCGCGGCTGGGAATTGCGGCAGAGAACTCCGGGAAACTGGTCACGACCATCAGGCAAGCGGGGCATGAGATCGCAGAGAATCAAGGAAGATCCCTTCTGCTGATCGACGGCCCGCCTGGCATTGGTTGCCCGGTGATCGCCTCCATCACCGGCACAGACTTTGTTTTGGTCGTCGCGGAACCCACACTGTCCTCTCTTCACGATTTTGACCGCGTGATCTCCTTGACCGCTCACTTCCGGATTCCAACGGCTGTCTGCGTCAACAAGTGGGACCTGAACCCGGAGATCACGCGCAGGATCGAGCAGGCCGCCCGGTCGCGAAATGTCTCGATTGCAGGACGAGTCCGGTACGATCCGGCCGTCACCCAGGCTCAAGTCAAAAGGTTGTCGACCGTGGAATATGGTGGGCAAGCGGCCGACGACATTCGGAAGGTATGGGAGAGGATCCGCGCCCGGACAACAGGCCTGGTGCAGATAGACTCGCACTGATCGGCAGGCTCGCCGGTCGGGTCGGTTCAGCGGCGGTTGAGTGGCGCGTCTTTTGCGCTACATAGAAACCCCGCGGCGCTGGAGCGCCCGAACCAACCACTCGGAAACCAGATATTTGTGGTTGTCCCGACTGTAGAAGGCCTCATCACAAAGCATGAGTCTCTGCGTCGCATATTCAATAATTGGTCCTGCCCGGCGAACAGTACACGATCAGTGCTTCGTTAACGATGTCGGCTGACGTTCCGGTGTTTACCTGGTAGTTCGACGTGTTTGTCAGCCGCTGTTTGTGCTCTCTCTTCTGCCCGTCGGACCGCCAGACGTGGGTAATCTCGACTGTTCCTTTGTAGGGACCGGCCGGAACACGGGCGGCCAGCCTGACGCTGTCCATTCCCATGTTCTTCAAAGCGTACCGCACATAAACCTTCTTAGTCCCGGGCGGGACTGAGTTCACGGTCCTATCGACCTCGGGCCATCGCAGCAGCTGATTCTCGGTGAAACCGTCGGGCCACATCGCCGCCGGAGAGTACTCCCAGAGAGTCGTAAACGGGCCGGTAAGGGAGGTGGACCATTTCATCGAGGCATAACGGGGTGAATCAGGCGTAGCGACCCTAACCCGGGTCGTCCTCGTTTCTGCCGTCAGCTTGTCCGGCGCCAGGCCATCGCGAAGGTCGAGGAAGCGAGCGCCGGCATCAAAGCCGGTCAGTGCGCCGTTGTCAGGAGCCGATACACAGAGCACCAGTTCGCCTGTCTCACCTTCCGGCCAGAGGATGTCTTGACCTGCTTCGGAAACACGGCGAATTCCTTCTTTCCGGATGGATAGCCGATCGAGCTGGTCCAGCGGCACGGGTAGATTATGCCTACAGGAGTCGCCCGTCCGGTACTGCAAGTCATTATCTCCCGCGAGCAGGGCGGGCAGGGTCCTCGGATTGTGTTGGAACCGCCCAACGATTTCGAGATTGCGGAGGATGACACTGTCCGGTCCCCCAGCGCCCAGAAGCTGCAACCGAACCAGGAATCCGTATTTTCCGGCTATCGGCGTCAACACACCATGTTCCGACCGCTGAAGCACCGGAATTTTCGGTTCCCAAGAGCCAGTATGGGGACCAGCGAGACGGCCCATCTTCAACCACGACACTCCGCCGTCGGTGGAAACGTCGGCCTGAACCGCGCCCGCCTGATCCTGGATTGACGCGTCGACCGTTAGGGCGGCGTCAAGGAGCACCCACGGGCTCAGTATCTCGAAAATCGCCGTCCCCGGCCGGTTCCCGGCTTTGCGGCTTACATAAGCACGACCTCTCCGGGGATCGGCCAGCCGCAGATTGTCATTTTGGCTTGGTCTCCCTCGATAATACGCGGCGGAATCGGACAGCACCGGCCGGTACTCGATCCGGCCGGTGGCCCACCGGCGGCCGTCCCTCTGGCTGTGAGGGCCATCTTCGGTTCGGATGGAGTACTTCGGAACTTCCACCGGAAATTCCGCCCACGTCTCGCCGTTGAAGGCGTATGGCAGGTAAAACAGCCCGGGATCCTCGGGCTTAAAGTAACGTGTGACTCTCTCGCCCGGGCGAAGCGCGAAGTCCATCGAGTGTTCCCGGGGATAACGTGTCCCGGAAAAGAGCCAATTGTCGGTAATGGTGGTGAACAACTCCGTCAGCCCGCCGATAGCCCCTTCCCTGAGGTCGGCCGGGTACCAGGGGTAGTCGACCTTTGCTGGGTCGACTTCGCGCGGTGACTTCAATTTGCCCGTGAGGATGGTTGCGTCGCGAGCGATCTGGCTGACCGACGCCACGGGCAGGTTTCCAGCGTCCCCTTCACCGACGACCGAATATCCGAGCATGTCGGAATCGAAGTAGTGATAGGCGCCGTCGTAGAACACCTCAGTGACGGTATGGCCGGTCAGGAACCAGACGCGCGCATGGTCAAAGCCGCCGGCATGGTAGGTCGCCTGAAGGAGAGGAGCAATCTGGTAGCAGAGGCCGAATCCGTAACTGTTCAATAGCTTGATCGGGTCGAGGACTTCTCCTCCGGGCTCCTCGTATGCCCAGCCGGCAATGTGATACCAGAGCCCGGGTTCCACAAAGCGGCCATCGGTCAGAAAGAAACGCCAGATTGCCTCCGCTTTCTGCCGGGGAGTCACCGCTCCGGCCGCTTGATATATCCCCTCGGCAAAGGCCTTCAGATCCGTGGTATCGATCTGACCTTTCACGAGCACGCGGGGGGAGACCACCTGGGCGGCGCAGAGCGAGCCGGCGAGGAGGACGATAGCGACAGCAACGGCAACCGTTTCTTTCATACTTGCCACCCGCTGCGAGAGGCCCCCTAAAGCTTAACTTAACTAGTTCAAGGGCTTGCACATTCGCGAGTGCGGGGAGCTTTTATCGTGGCCGGACTCTCCAGAGTCCGGCAGCCGGGCTCCGGAAGCCCGGCGAAAACAAGTTCCATGGCCGCCACTCACTCGCATTGGCCGGACCTGAGGTCCGGCTGCCGGACTCTGGAGAGTCCGGCCACGATAAAAGCTCCCCGCACCCGCGAACGTGCAAGCCCTTGACGCAGTTAAGCTAACGCATATGAGCGAGACGCCCGCGCGCCGAGGCGCCCCCCTTTCACAATTCCGGTTCCGGCAAATTGTTGGCTTTCGCGTAGGCGCGCGCCACTTCACCGACCTTCTTGATCCATTCCTCCAATCCTATGCTCTCCTCTGGGGCGATCATGTAGCTGAGGTCCGGGCGCCGGTCTGCCCAATGGTCTTTGGTATCGTCCATCACGTGATAGAACTTCTTCCCGTTGACTTCCTGACCTTTAGGAAACCGGCTTTTTTCCCACGTGTTTCTTAGCGATTGGAACACTCGCGCGGAATCCCTGGGAATCTGGCCGGCTTGCCGGCGCGCTTCTATCAGCAGTTCCAGGGCGCGTTCCGAATGCTGCCCAGCAGCGGCGGAACGGGCGTCGCTTAGCAATTGTTCAACAGTCCGAAAGCCTGCAATCATGCGCGCCTGGTGTCCGGCGAGATTCGCGATCGAAAGCAGGACTTCCAGGTTGTAGCGATTGCGCTCGACGCCGGCGATTGCCTGGTGCAAGCGCTCCACCAGCGCTTCGTTCGCTTCCGCCATTCGCGCGGCGCTCGTTGCCAGCTCCGCATAGCGGCTCGTATAGATCGGCGCGAACTCAAGCTTCGCCGCGTCGGGTAGCGGAGGGCTCGGCAAGGTCAGATCTTCACGCTCGCCACCGATTCCCTTCGCGCGAGAATTGCCGTAGGCCCGTCCACGCACGTGCGAGGGGACACGATCCCAGGAGCTTTCGAAGAACCTCGCCTGGGATTGCAGTGCCCGGTAAATCCCAGCCAGATCCCCAACTCTCGGTCCATAGAACACGTTCACGAAATCGGCGAGGTGTTGCCCGACCGACGCGAGGCCCGGACTCCAGCCATATTGAGCGACGGCCGACCAGCCGAGCCAGAAAGTTTCGCAGTGGAGCCCCGAGTCATCCCAGGCTGCTCCGTAGACCCCTATCGGGCGACCTTGGCTGATGGAGCTCGAGATGTCTCTAAGAGTCTGCTCCAGGCGGCCCGGTTGGAGCTTTCCGTTGCGTTCCACCGAAAAGTAGTCGGGAAACAGCAGCTCCTCGCCCTGCATCGAGGTGTAGATCAGCTGGTCCATCCCGCGCGCCACCTCCTCGCGCATCTGAACCGGATTCCCGCTCATCACTCCGTTGACAAGGTCGGGCGGCAAAAGCCGGATGTGCTGCGGCAATACCGGATACTCGACCCACGCGAGCATCCGGCGGCCTCGTTCGGACAGGAATTTGTGCGCCCGGTTGGCGAACTCTATCCAGCGCAGGCTTCGATTCTCGGCACTATGCGGCTGGTCGCACTTCTCACACAGGTCCGGGTAGTAGACCTCGTCGGTCGACACGTGAAGGTAGTCGACGCCCTTGGTGGCCTCAATCACGTCCTCATACATCGAGAAAATGAGCTGATAAGTGCGCTCGTCACACAAGCACGACTGGTAGTTGTTGCCATCCGCCCGGAGATCGGCAAACTCCGGGTGCTTCAACACGTAGGTCATGTGGGCGGGTGACTGGATCTGAGGCACAACTTGGATGAATCTTTCAAGGCCGTAGTTGACGATTTCCTGCAGCTCGGCAGGCGTGTAGGCCGCCGGGGCGCCGATGATGGGGTGGGAGGGATACTCGAATTTGTCCTCCAGCTCGAATCCGATCATGTTCACTTTGAAGCGCGCCGACCAATCCAGGTAGCGCTTCAGGGTCTCGATTCGATCCTGGTGATGCTTGGTGTCCCAGTGCAGAAACCGAAGCTCGAAAGCCGGCCAGTCCTGGATGGTTCCGGCCGGGAGCCTGAGTGAGCCTTTGCCGTTCGCTTTCAGCAACTGCAGGAATGTCTGGACGCCGTAGAACACACCCTGGTCGCTGTTCCCCTCGATCAGGATGCGATTCTGTGCAGCTGTTATCCGGTAGGCCTGGCGATGGATCTCTTTCTTGGCCTCGGTATGAACCGCGTCGGTTCTTACTGCGAGGACAACCACATCGGTCTTCGCCGATCGGGCCGGGCCAAGCGAAAGCCCGTGCAATTCCCGGAGGTCCGCCAGCAGCGAACGGACGGCGATGTGCTTTGCGGGAAGTGCGGTCTCATAGGTCCAGTTCCGGGAGAATTCCAAATCGTCCGTCTCCAGGCGAACACTGCGAGGCGACGGAATCACCGAGTAACCACGCAGGAAAAGCTCACCGGGCGACTGGGCCGCTTGACCTGTCCAGCAAAGAGTCAGGCAGCCGATAACGGCTACTGAAAACCAGGTTCGGTATGTGTTCATTCGATCTCTCGCAGGTCAAGCCTAACTCCAACGGCGCTCTGATTGCACGACCCATTTTAACCACGAGCGGCAGCGAGCCTTCGGAGTGCGGCGGCAGAGGGCTGCACTTTTACACATCTCGGAACCGGCAGGATCGAACAGAGCCGCAAGCGTAGCGCTTTTTCGCGGACCGTCAGCGGACGGGGAGCGCGTCGGGCAAGAGCCTCAAGCACAAACCGCTGTGTAGCACGCTACGAAGCAATGGTGCTTGAGGCACCTGCCCGACGCGCTCCCCGTCCGCTGACGGTCCGCAAAAAGGCGCTGCGCTTGCGGCTCTGTTCGATCCTGCTGGTTCCAAGATGTAAAAAGCCGTGCTCCGCTCAAGGTACGTGTAAGGCGCAAGCATGGCTTGCGCACTCCGAAGGCTCGCTTCGCTCGCAAAAGGCATCCCCCAACTCCAGGGAGGGAGAGAGCGCAGGGCTCCCAGTGCCTGCGCTCTCTCGTGGGGAGGGAGCCTAGAACTCCAGCCGGGCACCGAACTGAATCAGGCGGGGATCGCTCGCCAGCGCGGTGATAGCCCCGGTTTTCGTCGA
>RPQK01000297.1 GCA_003819755.1 Acidobacteriota bacterium
ACGTAATCGGCATAGCGATCCGGAAAACGAACCGGCGCCGCCAGGTTGAGATGCAGGGTGTGGCCCAATTCCGCCGTCCGGGGATCCTCCTGGCCTGGTGCCAGCACCGTCCCTCGGTCGATGTAGCGGCCCTCCGCCCCAAAAGCGTACTGCGGGTAATATGTCCGCTCTTCGTCGCCCATCAGCAGGACATTGCAGAAGGCCACGTCTTCCGCGGATGCCCAGGCGGCGATCAGTTCGTTGACTCCCGGCGTTGCCCGCTCGGCGTGAACGTGCCCGTCTCCAGAGTACCAGCCGAGCGCTGCCATGTCCGTCCAGCGTTCCAGGTTGATCCGGGTGCGAAAAGGCTTCCCGGGTGAGATATTCATGACCAGGCATGACGGCTTGTACTCGAGTCCCCGAGTGGCCGTCATCCGATAACTCCCTGGAGGCAGCCGGGCTGTCAACTCTCCATCAACGTAGAAACAGGCGGATTCCGGGACTGGCCGACTCCGAAAAAACGACGAACCGAAATGTGGGTCCAGTGAGCGGACGCGGGCCGAGCTCCAGTCAGCATAGTGAACCGGACGGTCTTCCTCATAAAGGAAGCCGAGCTTCCCAAAATCCAGAGAGCCAGCGGGCACGACGAGCCGGCCGTTTGCCGCGTAGAGTCGCACAGCGGCCGGCGTTTTTCGCCCCGTGACTTGATCGTGAAAGGACACCCGGACGGTCGACAGGCGCGTTTCACTGGAGCGCAGCCACAGTTCCCCGAGCTTGTCACCCATCCTCAACGTCAGTCGTTTGCTTTCTCCACCTTCCGGCCGCCCTGAAACCTTAAGGACAAGCCAGGTGGCGCCGGCTGGCTCGAGCCTGATCTCCTCCGCCTGACTTCGGGCGGGCCCGAGCTTCACGTCCCGGGAAGCGATCTGGGCGCCAGGGCCGAAAGAGTCGATCTCGAGCACGACGGGGCTGGGCCCGCAGCCGAGATCCAGTGAAAGTGTCTGTGGGACGGCCGGCTGTTCGAAGGCGGACAGGTGCATCCGGGTGGCAAGGTTGTGCTTCCGAAGGACAGTCTCTGCCTTGCGCAGCACTTCGTCGAACTCCGAGCTCGAGCCTTCCTGCTCGAACAGTTCCAGCTCATGCGCCACGGCTCTAAGTGCGGCGCCGTCCTCGCCGGGGACAAGAAATGAGAAGTCGCGACCGAGCCAGTGTAAAGCCCGAAGGGCATTCTCCCGCTCTCGAAACGCAGCCCTTTTTGGAGTGCGGCGGCAGAAGGAGTCCGACGCTTTAGCAGGCCTGCCGGCGACGCCGCTTTGGCTCCCCGCGGAGCGGAGGGATCGCGAGAAAGCAGAGGGGCGAGAGTCAGCCGATCGAGGCGTCCCCTGGGAGCGCAGGCGTCTCGCCTGCGCTGGGGCGAGGGGCGTCCCGCCCCGTTCGGGCTGTGAGCACAAACGATCGTGCTGGCGGCTCGAACGGGGCGGGACGCCCCTCGCCCCAGCGCAGGCGAAACGCCTGCGCTCCCAGGGGACGCCTCGATCGGCTGCCACTTCCTTTGCCCGACTCGCGGACCGTCTCGTCGGTCCAGCCCCTGCTGATAAGTCGTCGCACTCCTTCTGCCGCCGCACTCCAAAAGGTCCCGTTCCGTCCGACTTAAGCTCCACTCGCAAAGGGTTCTTTACGGCCTTCGCGATGTCCAAGAGCGCCTTCAGCGGCTCGGCGTTCCCCGGTTCAAGCCAGTATAGCCAATACCTGAGCCGATACCGACTCCCGGCTGGGATCTCTACGGCTGGGCCCCGCTCGCTGGAGTTGTTTGTGATTAAAGCCCGCCAGAAATAGTGAGCGGGAGTCCCGGAAAACCGCGCCGCCGGATTCAGAAGCAAAGCCGGGCCGCCGCCGGGAGCAGAGGTCGCGAGCGAAGTTACGATTGAGATGAAGCCATAGTTGGCCGGCCGGTGGGCAAAGCCGAGCCAGTCGACATCGACCGCCAGCTCCGGGCTTTCATTCCGGCCTGCCTCGGAAGCTTGACCGCCGTTTCCCCACACCAGGTTCGTGAAGGGATTTTTCGGGTCAGGCGCAAATGTCAGCTCGCCGACCCGGAGCAGCGTCAAGTCGACCGTCTGGCGAGCTTCTATCTCCTCCTCGACCAGGATCAGGGCCGAGTCGGCATAAACCTCGTAGGCGACTCTCGCATGTAGTTGGGGCAACCGCGGCATGGGGCCGGACCGTTCCAAACGGAAACTCAGGGGCCGGACGTCGGCCGTCCAGCTCTCCGGCGGATCCCAGCGGTTTACCGGCAGATAGTGGTCGCGTCCGGCTGCGTTCGGGGACAGGTGCAGTGTGGATTGGTCGCGCTCACGGGAGAGCCAGATGCCCGGCCGCTTGACGAAGATACGGTTTATCTGGCCGCTGCGACCGGTTCCCGGGTTCTTACTGAAGTCCACGATGAAATGTGCGTTTTCTACTTGCCAGGCGAGGTCTTCGCCGCCGACCCTGAGGCTCTCAGACCTCGCCGGACCAGGTTTCGGACTGCCGTAGTAGAGCCGATACTCGACTTTGGTGTGGGCGGGCTGAGCGACCACAAGAAGTACGTCGACCCCGCCGTCCGGTCGCGGCGTCATCTGGACCGGGGTCTGCCGTCCGTTGGTCCGGTCCCAGAGCAGCGGGGCCCCGGTTCCGGCGCTGCTCGTCTTTGCAGGCAGCTCGAATCGCACGGGCTCTCCGGCTCGTGGGACTCCGGCCGTTTCTGTAAGGGTAAAATCTTGATGATAGCGATAATCTCTGGTGTCTGGCTGGCCGCACAGGGGGGAGACCGCAGCCAGAATCGCCAAAAGAAACGGCGCGTTTCTCATCTCGCGGGTATTAATAGCAATCTCAGCAGGAAAAATCCATCCAAAACAGGAATCTGGGTGCCATTTACAACAGTTTTTAAACTTTCAATTGACGAGACGGGCTTCAGGGAGTATTCCTAGTTTCGCAATTTCCCGGAGGGGAGGCGGAGATGGATCGAAAGCTGTGGTACATCCTTGGCGGACTGCTGCTGTTCAGTCTGGCCGTGATTCCCGCTGTGGCGGCAGGTGAACGGGATGCCGGCGCTGTGGTTCTCGTCAACTCTCAGGCTGCCGCCAGAAGCGAATTTGACCGTTATCTCAAACTCTACCTCGACTATTTTGATGTGCCTTACCGGATACTGGATACGGCGGGAGGCGAGCTGCCGGGCGGTTGGGAACAGGCCGCTGTGGTCATAGCCGGCCATGACGGGAGCCTCGGGTCGCTGACCAGTCGCGATCGCGAGCGAATCGCGGGGTACGTCCGGGCGGGCGGGGGGCTCTTCCTTTTTGACACCGCCTTGTTTGCCGCCTCCGGACGCCATCTGGGCGAAGAGTTGCTTTCCCTGCGCCCCGGTGAACCGGTGACCGTGGATGAGGCGGTCGTGATCGAACCGGGCGACGTCACGCATTTCATCACCGCCTATAAGGCAGACCGGACGGTGTTGAAGACCGTTCCGGCGCGCCGGGTGAAGCTCAAAGTCCCGGGTGTCTCGGCTTTTGGCGACCAGGCAAAAGTGCTGATGAAGATCGGCGGCAAACCCCTGGTGATCTCCGGCGCCTACGGCCAGGGAAGGATCGTGCAGTGGACCACGTATGGTTGGCTGGATCCTAATGTCCTCGGCTTTTTCAACGGCCTGGACGACATCGTGTGGCGTTCGCTGGTCTGGGTCGCCCGGAAGCCTTTCGTGTTCCAGGGGAACATCCCGCAAGTCGGCATGCGCATAGACGACTGCGTTGGCCTGGACATGGATTTTGTTTACATCGACACGATCAACAAGCATGGCATCATCCCGCACATCGCGTTCATGATGGATGACACGCCGTCAAGCGCGGCTGACAAACTGGGGGAGTACACGCAAGCGGGGAAAGCCGAGGCCTTTATTCACGCCAGGCAGCGCGCCGGCTTCACCGGCTTCTTTTTCTGGGATTTCGACTTCAATGACTTCAATCGTGGCAAGCCGTTCGGCGACGACGTCCTGCGCCGGAATTTTGAAGAGCTGGAGGCTTTCCACAGAATGCACAACATCCAGTATGCGAAGACGGCGACTCCGCATTATGTCCCCGCTGCCACCAATACTCTGCCCTATCTGAGGGCAATGGGGGTGGCGTTCGATGCGGTCAGTCCGGTTAGTTTGCCGAACAGCAGCGAGTACCACTTCTGGCCTTACGAGCTGTATCAGAGGGCCGGCTATTTTGACATCTCGTTCTCGTCATACGGAGACGGGAACTTCGTGTACCGCTCGGGTATGACCATGGACTGGGTGGAAAAAGACCCGTCGCTCTTCTGCACCACGAGCCACGTCCTCTCGATCAAGGCCGACTGGCTGCGCCCGTCGCGCGCTCCCGGCTTCGAGGAGAGCCGGAAAGTCGAGGGGATGATCATCGACGGGACGGACATGCTCCGACTGGCGCTCGACAGTATGGGTCCTGCCTTCTTTTTCACCCATGAGCTGAACATCGGGCTCCTGGAGGGAGGCGCCGGACAACTCGACCGGGCATTTGAAGGAGTGATGCGCAATCTGAGGAAGTTTCACAACGTCATTCCCTGCGGTTTCGACCAGCTGAACCAGTATGGCAAGAACATAAGAACCGGCGATCTAAGCGCCGCCCGCTACGACCCGACAACTCGCTCGCTTTACGTCGACTGGCGCGGTTTTACCGATATGCCGACCAAGTTCCACGTGTTCACTGAGGAGGCCGGCGAGATCAAGGACGCCCTTGTGGATTTGCCCGTCTACCGAGGACCGGTCAGCGTAAAGGTTCGGTTGGATGTCGAGTAATCGTATTTACTGACAAAACTGATAGAGATGCGCAGATTAGGCCGCAACCTATTTGACAGGATTCACAAGACTGACAAGATTAAGACGAATCCTGTCAGTCCTGTTAATCCTGTCAGTCTGTTGCTGGCTTTTTTGGTAATTACCCTGTCTGGCGCCCCGGCCCAGACGTATTCTGCCTGTGGCGAAAGTCCCTTCGCGTTCCTCCCTTGGGAACTTCCTGTGGGTTCCGAGGAGAGCGTCTGGGGAGCAGGCGGTGTCCAACTGTGCCGCAGAGACAAGGCTGCCGTGGCCATGTTCCTGTGGTTGTACGAGTGGAATCTTTTCGATGCGGTCCAAAAAGGGGAGCACACCCATGGGGACGTTCTGCCCAAGAGGGTGATAAGCGTCAACCAGGAAGAGGCGTCCGTCTCCTCGGCCGACATCGAGTTCCGCCTCAGAGCGATCGAAGACGGGGCGACAATCCGGTTGGTCATCACCAACCGCTCCGATCACGACTGGCCGCCCCTTGCGGCGATCATTCCCTGCTTCAATCCCGGGCCTGCGGCGTTGAGAAGTAGGGGATTCAGCGACGAGGAGCACACGCATACCTATTTCCTGGGCTCCGAGGGGCTCGAGCCTCTCGGGACCCGGGAAATCCACTTCCGCCGGGAACTGCGGCCGCTGATAGATCAGCTGTCGCCCTCCGGGCAGTTCGTTTTTACCCACAAGTGGCCAACGTCCTTGGAGAACGCCGGCGGCGGCATCCTGATCCGTGAGGCGGAGGACGCGCAATGGGTGACCGGTATCGCCTGGGAAGATTATGTCGCCGTTCAGGGCCACAATCCCTGGAAGTGCATGCACCTTGCACCCAGGGTAGGGCCCCTTCGGCGGGGCGAGACGAAAACGGTTCGGGGTCGCATTTACCTGTTTGCGGGAAACCGCAACGATTGCCTGGCGAAGTACCGCAGGGATTTCCCTTAGGAGCCGAGATGCGCTTCCTTCCAGATGTGACACGCCGCGGCTTTCTGGGCAGCTTTGCCACTGGGCCCGCTCTGGGGCTCCTTT
This sequence comes from Acidobacteriota bacterium, assembly GCA_003819755.1. Classification (GTDB taxonomy): domain Bacteria; phylum Acidobacteriota; class UBA6911; order RPQK01; family RPQK01; genus RPQK01. The sequence continues at coordinate 5,852 of RPQK01000297.1, forward strand.
CGGTCTCGGCCTCGGCAGCCGAGGCACAGGGCGCAGACCCGGCAACATTTGACCCCGACAAATTCTCGCCGATCGACCTAAGTCGTCATTATTCGTCCTCATCCCTCGAATTCAGGCTTTCGAACCGATCTGCGGATTTGGCTCCTGATGGTCTCCGGACTCCTGTCGGTCCCATTCGGCTACAAGGAATCCCGTTTCACTTTGGCGATCGACGCCCGGGTAACAAGGACTGGCTGGCGATCAGCCAGGCCGATCCGTCTGTCGCGCGAGCCCAGGTCGAGATCCCGATTGGACGGAGCGCGGCTTTCGTCTGTTTCGCGCATTTCTGTGACTGGCCTTCAGAAAAAGGCGACGACCCGGATCCGGATCGGTTTGAGCCGGTCGGCGAGGTCATAGCGACCGTGGTTCTCGTCTACGATGACCTCGTGGAAGAGGTCTTTCCGATTCGAAGGAGATTCGAAGTCAACCCGCCGTCCATACCCTGGGGACATTTCGCTTTCACGGCCGCGCCCGGATCCGGCGCCGTGCCGACGCCCCTGGACACGCCCCTGGAGCGAGGAACGGACTGGGGCGGTTTGCAGACCGGTTTTGTGGATAATGTGTACCGGCCGCCCATCCTCTGGTTGTGCCCGCTCAAAAACCCTCGGCCAGACCGGCCGATCGCTCACATCAGGATCTCGGCCGGCAGGCAGAGCACCCTGATAGTTTGCGGCCTTACGCTTTGCCTGCTGCCGCAGCATCCATTGAGGTACGAACGGCTTTCCACCTACCGGCTTGCGCTCCCTGACGAATCGGCCGCTGATTTCGAGCGTTGGACGATTCAAATCGATCTGGGCGTGATCGCCCGCCAATACGTGCTGCCTCCTTTTGACCCCGCTTCCTGGCTCGAGTCGAGGTGGGCCGGGCTGGGAGAGTCGAGGGGCAAGGCGGTGCCAGGGACGCGCTTCCGATACCTGGAGATTGCCGCCAGCGAAGCTGCAACACTGTCGATCACCGACCGACGCACCGGAGCTGTCCGTAAGTTTGACTTATCCGGTCTCGATCCGGTCGTTTCCAGCCAGGAGAGGCCCGAGAGAGGACGGCTCGAGATCCTCGACAGGCACAAGGTCTGGGTCCACGGCCGGATTCTGGACGAGGCCGGTCGTCCCACGCCGGCTCGGCTTTCGTTCCGGAGCAGCGAGGGGCGGTACATTCCGCCCTGCGGGCATCGCGCGGAAATCAACCTGGGCTGGTTTCAGGACTATGGCGCCGACCTGAAAGTCGGGGGATCCTCGTTCGCCTACCTGGACGGAACCTTTGAGGCGGAGCTGCCGGTCGGCGAGGTGCTTGTCGAAATCAGCAAGGGCTTCGAATACCGCCCGGTCAGGGAGCGTCTGCAGATACGACCCGACACCCGTTCGCTTGACCTGACTCTTGCCCGATGGATTGACTTGCGTGCCCAGGGATGGGTCACCGCCGACACCCACGTTCACTTTCTGTCTCCCTCAACAGCTTTGCTCGAAAGCCAGGCGGAAGGGGTCAATCTGGTGAACCTGATGGCCGCCCAGTTCGGAGATCTTTTTGCCAATGTGGGTGATCTCCCTGGGGGCGCGCTTTCGTCACGAGACGGGGAGCACATGGTGTGGCTGGGTACCGAGAACCGGGAGCACCTGCTTGGTCACATCAGTCTCCTGCATGGCCGGGGCGAGCCCGTTTTCCCTCTGTCCTCCGGGGGGCCGGCCACGAGTTATTTCGGGGACCCCCTACGCTTCAGCCTCGCGGAATGGGCAGACGCCTGCCGGCGACGGGAGGGTCTGGTCATCGCTCCTCACTTCCCAAATCCGCCGGGAGAAATCGCAGCCGACATCGTGACCGGCCGTATTGACGGCGTGGAGTTGTGGCCGAGGGGAACCGGGTTCGGCTTTCCTTTTCTGGAGTGGTACCGCTATCTGAACTGCGGGTACCGGCTTGCAGCTGTGGGCGGCACCGACAAGATGTCGGCAGGCACTCCGGTTGGTGCGAACCGCACGTACGCGTATCTCGGAGAACAGGAGTTTACTTTTGCGCATTGGGCGGAGGCCGTCCGGTCCGGCAATACCTTCTGTTCCACCGGCCCGCTGTTGTTGTTCGAGGTGGAAGGGAAACCGCCCGGAAGCGAGATCCGTTTGGGAGCAGAGGGCGCAACGCTCAACTTCCGAGTTGAAGCCCGAAGCAGTCACCCGGTGCATCGAGTCGAGATTGTGCATAACGGACGCGTGGTGGCCTCAGTGGAGGAAGCGGGTGGGAAGTCAACCCTCGGTCTGAGTGACCGGCTGGCAATTCGCGGCCCGGGCTGGCTGGCAGCCCGTTGCTTGTCAACCGCTCCCGTCTCCGCAACCTGGCCTTTCGCTTTGGCCGCCCACACGTCTCCGGTATATCTCACAGTGCCCGGAAAAGAACTCTTCTCGGCGCCGGTGGCTGGGTACCTGTTGAAGCTCATTGCGGGCGTGGAGGCCTGGACCACTGATTTCGCGACCCGCCCGGAGGCGGGACGACAGCGCCGGACTCTGAGTGTGTTCGGCGAGGCACGGGAGGCGCTGGAGAGGCGGTTGACGAATTACACGAAGTACACGAAATAGATTCCTGTACTTCGTGTTACAACCGTAACACTTGATCGCGCCGCGCGTGCAAGTTTGGTTCTGCGCGGCTGTAATTAGTAGTGATATTTTAATTTGGTTCAATTTCTTTCAACCGGCTTTTGTCAGATGTTCG
>RPQK01000298.1 GCA_003819755.1 Acidobacteriota bacterium
CCCGTAATAGCCCGTGTAGTAGCCGCCGTAGTACGAATAGCCCGGGTAGAACATCCACGGATCGTAGAGGCCGAAGAACGGGTATCTCCAGGCGGCCGACCACATCGGAAAGCCGTAGTACCAGGAGTAGAGGTCCCAAGCGGACACGGGTGGCGCTATTGCCCCTGCGTCCGGATAGGTGGCCCGGTATACCGTCCCCTTTTCGACGATGAACCGATCAGGGAAGGAAAGAGCCACCATCAGGTCGAGAATTTGGTCAGGGGCGCCCGCCGCGGTGAGCCGAGCCAACAATTTTGAGCTGATGGAAAACCGGGGCTCGGTCTCGACCAGCATCGCTTCGACGGCTTCGCTTCCGACTTTCTGCAGGCCCTCAATGACGTCGTCCGGATCGAGCCTGCCGGTACTGACTCTCGCCCTTTCCCAGTTGGCCAAGACGGCTAATCGGGCCCCCTCGGCCTGCGGCAAGATATCTGGGGGAAGCGATCCCGCCGGGCGATATCGCTGGATCCAGACGCCCGGCTGATCGTTGGCCTGCACGACTTGAATATCGATCAGGTTGCGCTTCCGGTCGAACAGCATGGCCCCCGACAATAGGCGTCGCTGACCGTTGCACGTGAGATCGGAACGGCTGAACAAGCGGGTTCCGTCCGAAGACCAGGTCATCTCACGAGATCCCTGGCACCCGAGTCGATTCACCGGGCCGCGTTTCCCGTTGGGTGTCAGGACGTCCTGGGTTGCCACACCGGGAGTAATTAGCCGAACGCTTTCTCCGCCCTCCGCAGGAGCGATGAACAGGAGAGGTTGGCCGGCTTGGCCGGCGCCGTTTTCGGCAACCGGCGTCCATGCGCCTATCCACGGCAGCCAGCGGGGGTCAACGGTCGGCTGAGCTGATGCCGGTGTGGCGACGGCAAGAAAAATAACTCCGAGAAACAGCCGAGCCGCCCGGTTTCTCGCGTGACGCTCCTTTACGCCGAATCCTGACGTCATAGCGCCTCCTTGTCAAACCTGAAAAAGAGTCCCCCAGTCGCCCTCACGCCCGATAAATCAATCGGGTCAAAACCCCGAAAATCAGCTTCAAGATCGTTTTCGGCCCACTCGTAGCGCAACTGGAAGTCGAGGAACAATCTCCGAGTCAGGCTGACTTCCAATCCGCCCAGTCCAAAGACAACCGGCGACCAGCCCTGCGATCGGAAATGCTCCTCAAAAATCGACAGATCCTGAAAATCCACGAAATCACCATCTTGCTGAAAACTATAAAAGAGAGCCCCGCCGCCGCCTCCGACATATGGGACGAATCGGGACGGTGTCCAGGCAAAACGCCCGAACTCGCGGCCCCTCGGCACCAGGAAGAATTTGACGGCCCCGGTGACGGGTATCCGCTTCAGCGTCGTCTCCTGGGTGATCGGTTGATCCGCCTCGTTAAGATACCCTCGAACCTCGGACGGCGTTCGCGATCCCATGTACTCGACGCTGGCGACGATATCCAGGCGCGGATGGATCGTGAAAGCCAGTTCTCCGCCGAAACTGAAAGATCGGAAATCGGCCTTCTCCAAGGTTAACTGATCTGTGACGAGATCAAAAACACCGCTGTTCGCAAAAGGCAGGTTCATTCCCAGGCGACCTCCTACTGAACCGAGAGGCCTCGAAAACAAGAAGTCGCGAGAATTCTGGGTCGATTGCGCCAGAGCGACGAGTGGAGCCAGAGCAGCGACGACAGACAGGAGACCGAGCCGGTGAAAACGCATTTTGCCCCTCCCAAAATTACCGCTGACAGTTTGATGCAGCGGACCAGAGGGAGGTTCACGGAGACCCGGCTATCGTGCCAGCTGGCGCGTAATGAGGTCGATCATGCGGTCGAATTCAGCCTGGTTGTAACCTTGAGATTGAAAAACGATCTTGCCGGCCGAATCCAGGACATAAGTGCGCGGAATATACTGCCGGGCGAACAACGAATAGACTTCGCGCTTGGGGTCGGGAGCGACGGGGAAACTGAACCCGCGCTGCTTGACGAAAGGAACCAAATCTGAAGATGACTGCTCGCGGGCAATCGCGATCATCGCGAAGTTTTTGCCGCGGAAGCGCTGCCAGACATCCTTTTCGAGCCTCGGCATCTCCGCCAGACAAGGCCCGCACCAGGTGGCAAAGAAGTTAATCAGTGTCACTGCTCCCTTGCTCTGTGGAATCGAGAAGCTTGCCCCGTCAAGGGTCTTCAGCGCGAATGCCGGCGCTGCCTGCCCTACTGCTGTGAAGGTGTCTCGATCTTTGCCGGACGTGTTTTGTGCAAGCGCGAAGCTGAAAACCAACAAAACAATAAAAGGGGCAAACGCCGGGCGTTCGAAGATTCGCATAGGGCCTATCTTACCCCAGAACGCCCCAACTCATTCATACCTCAATGCTCGGATCGGAGCCATTCGCGACGCGCGGAAAGCAGGGACGAAGTTGGCCATCAGGATGACTCCCAGGAGCAGTCCGACGCAGAGGAGGTACGCCGGGACAGTTGCGCTTTGCGTTCCGTAAAAGTCGCCGGCCAGGCCGCTCGGAATCGGCAGTGCGATCGCCACCCCGATAACCGAGCCGAGCAAGGCGAGGAAGCCTCCTCGCCTCATGGTTAGAATCAGGATTTGACCGGGCTGCGCGCCCAGAGCCAGGCGGATGCCAATTTCGGCGGTTCGCTGCTTGATCGTCAACGAAACCACCCCGTAAAGACCGATCGTGGCGAGAATAAGGGCCAGGACTCCGAAGCTGCCGAAAACTCCGGCCGCGATCTGGTTCGGGAGGAGCGCGAAGCGAAGGTTATCTTTCAGTGAAGTGGTCTGAATGATCACCGCACGGGGCGTGACCGTCCGGACCATCTTACGGATTTCCTCCGCGAGTTGTCCGGAGCTCGAGATCCCATCGACCATCAGCGTAAACTCCCTGCACGGGTTCTGGTCGCCAGCCAGGTAAAGGTAGGCCTCGGGCTTCACCCTCATGCCTTGCGACATGACGTCAGCCGCGATGCCAACGATTTCCGAAGCCACCCTGCTCTCTCCGATGTGGATTGTCCGGCCGATCGCGCTCCGGCCGGGCCAGAAACGGGCGGCCATCGCCTGGCTGATCACGACAACCTTCCGGCTCGAAGCTGTATCCTGCTCGGAGAACTCCCGACCCTGGATGATGCGAATCCCCATAAGTCGAAAGTAGTCGCTGGCGACAACATTGGACCTGATTTGATTTGCCTGGTCGGTCGGCTCGTCGGCCGAAAAATAGACGCTCTGCCGGGCGCCTGTGCCGGACAGTGCCAGCGGGGCTGCCTTGGCCCAGGTAACACCTTTCGCACCCGGCAAAGACTGGATGTTCTCGACCAACTGGCGAGAGTGGGAAAGCATTGTTTCCTTCGACCCGCCGGAATCCAGAGTGATCAGCAGCATGTCTTTTTTTTCGAAGCCGACATCAGCTTTCAGACCCCGCAAAAAGCCCAGCACGAGGATCGACGAAGTAATCAGAAGGACGAGGGAAACCGCGAGTTGACCGACAATCACCCCGCTCCGGAGCCACAGCCGGGAGGTGGACGTGCGCACGGTGTCGCCTTTCATGACCGGCGTAAGGTCGATCTTTGAACAGCGAAGAGTCGGAGCCAGCCCAAACACCAGCATCGACAGTACCGAAATGAGGAGTGTGAACCCCGCGACCCGGAAATCCATCCGAAAGCCGGGGTCCAGAGAAAATGGCAGAGACGGAATAAACAGCCGGGTTCCATCTATTACCCAGAAACTAATGACCAGGCAAAGACCGGCGCCGGCCAGCGCGAGCATCAAGCTCTCGATCATCAGGAGCCGGATCAGCCGGCCGCGGCCCGCTCCCAGGGCAAAACGTATGGCGATTTCTCTTCGACGTTCTTCGAATTTGGCAAAAAAGAGCGCGGATACGTTCAGACACGCGATCAAGAGGACGATCCCTGTCAGGACCATCAGGATGTAAGCCAGTCTTTTCCCCTCAGCTCCGCCTTCTCCGATGCCGGTGTAGTCCGACTCGGGAATGATCGTGATTTTCGGTTGTCCCACTCCCTTTTGGGGGCGAACGGTCAGGAGATGAGAAAGGGCTGCCATTTCGGCACGGCATTGCTCGAGCGTGACCCCGGGGGCAAGCCGCGCCTGGATGTCAAGGCCAGGATGACGACGTCGGTTGACGTCGTTCCAGTTTGTGCTCGATTCAAGCGGTTGCCAGAAATCGGACGTGATAATCCTTTCGGTTCCTGTGAACTCTTGGGGCGCGACGCCGATAATCGTGGCGTCGCGGTCGTAAAGCGACACTCGACGCCCAATGACGCCCGGGTCGCTGCCAAATCGGGTTGCCCAGACACTGTGGCCGATCACCAATACCGATTTGTTAGCATCATCGGGGGAGAAGAAACGGCCGAGTCTGGGCCGGACGGTCAGCAGCGAGAAATACCCGGCCGAAACCTCTTGAGCCAGGAAGATCTCTACCCCGCCCTCATTGCGTATCGCGACTCCGCCCCTTTGGCTGGCTGTCACGTCAGCGAGGGTTCGTGCGTACTTCCCCAGTTCCAGGTAGTCGTCATAGCAGAATCCTCCCCGCAGGTTCCCCCGCCCGTCGTTTATAGACAGCCGAACCACTCGGTCGGGTTCCTTGAAAGGGAATGGTCGGAGGATGAGTGCGTCAACCAGGCCAAAGATGATCGAATTAATGCCTATCCCAAGGGCGAGAGAAAACAATGCGACGAGGACGAACTTGGGGTTCTTACGGAACATCCGCAAAGCGAAGCGAAAATCAGCCAGCAAGCCTTTCACGGTCTTTCCCCCTTCCATACAGCTGCATATCGTCCTGTTACGCACAAGGTGCTCAGCAAGTTCGGCTTCAGTCAGATTTTTCGACAAGGAAGCCTGCTGTAGAATCCAATCGAGGGGAAAACATGGAGCTGGAACTGGGCGGGAAGGTGGCGGTGATCACAGGGGGGAGCAGCGGAATTGGCTTGGCTGTCGCGGATCGGCTGGCCGGTGAAGGCGTTCATTTGGCGCTTTGCGCGAGAAAGGAAACGGAGCTCGACGCCGCAGTGCGCGATCTGGCCGCCAGGTATCCGGTCAGGGTCGTGGGAGTGGCTGCAGATGTGAGCCGGGGAGACGAGATCAGCCGGTTCGCCGATCGGGTGGCTGGAACCTTCGGTCGGGTGGATATCCTCATAAACAACGCCGGCATCGGAAGCAACGAGACTATTCTCGATGCTCCCGATTCCCGTTGGCAATACTACTGGGATCTTCATGTAATGGCTGCCGTGCGACTCGCTCGCATTTTTGTGCCCATCATGAAAAAGGGGGGAGGCGGTGTCATCCTTCATAACGCCTCAATCTGCGCGAGCCAGCCGCTCGGACACGAGCCCATCTACAACGTGACCAAAGCCGCTCTCGTCATGTTTTCGAAGTGCCTCGCCAACGAAGTGGCGAAGGACAACATCCGCGTCAATGCCGTCAACCCGGGACTGGTTCTGACAACGCCTTGGCGGGAATACGCGGAGGATCAGGCGGAGAAGGCAGGGGGCCGGTGGGAGAACATTTTGGATCAAATTGCTGCGGAGAAGAGTCGACTGTCGCGTTTTGCGTCGCCGGGGGAAATCGCCGATTTCTTTATCTTTCTCTGCTCCCCCCGCGCCGCTTACTGCACCGGCTCGACCTACTACATCGACGGCGGCTGGCTGCGGGTGGTGAAGTAGAGGCGCAGGAGCAGCGCCGCTGCCCTGCGCTTTTACGTATCTCGCAACCAGCGTCTTGAAGGCAACCGAGATCTGCTAAGCTCTGGCTTGTGAACCGTTACCTGTTTGCCTGCTTCGTCTTACTATTTATGATCTGTTGCAGCCGCCGGGACGATGAAAGCAACCCCCCTGAGCCCGGCGTGAGCTGGACCCTGGCGCAAGAGCGCGCCGGGCGGATCTCCAAACTGGTCTATGACATTTCCTTCGATATCCCAGCCGAAGTCGAAAAGCCGGTTACCGGCGAGGAAACGATTTCCTTCACGCTCGCCGATGCGGACACGGCGCTCGTCCTCGACTTTCAGCAACCACGTGAGAACGTGACCCAGCTACAAGCTAACGGGCAACCTTCGAAATGGCGTCATTACACCGACCACATTCAGATTCCTCGCCAGGCACTCCTTCAGGGAAGCAATGACATAAAGATCCGTTTCACGGCTGGCAACAGCCCGCTCAACCGGCATCCTGACTACCTCTACTCCCTGTTTGTCCCCAACCGTGCTTCGGCGGCCTTCCCGTGTTTTGATCAACCGGACCTGAAAGCCCGATACCGCCTGAGGCTGGATCTCCCCGCTGGTTGGACAGCCGTCGCCAACGGACCGGTCGTCTCCGACGAGGAAAGGGGCAATCGGCGGTGGTTGAGTTTCTCAGACACGAAGCCTCTTAGCACCTACCTCTTCTCTTTTGCCGCCGGTCGCTTCAGGGTTGAGGAAAGCGAGTGGAAAGGCCGGACAATCCGCCTGTTCCACCGGGAGACGGACCGTGACCGCGCTGCTCAGAACGTTCCGGCTATTTTCGAGCTGCACCGTAAAGCGCTCGACTGGCTGGAGGCGTATACCGGAATCCCGTACCCTTTCGACAAATTCGATTTTGTAGCCGTCCCCGCTTTTCAGTTCTCGGGCATGGAACATCCCGGCGCAATCCTTTATCGCGACTCGAGCCTGTTTCTCGACGAGTCGCCCACACAGGCGGAGATCCTCCAGCGGGCGAGCCTGATTGCTCACGAAACCTCGCACATGTGGTTCGGCGATCTCGTCACGATGCGCTGGTTCAACGACGTCTGGACCAAGGAAGTCTTTGCTAATTTCATCGCCGCCAAGATCGTCAACCCGTCATTCCCGGAGATCGATCACCAGCTTCGCTTCTTCCTGGCCCATTATCCGGGCGCCTACGAGGTAGATCGGACACGCGGGACCCACCCGATTCGCCAGCAGCTCGAGAACATGAAGGAGGCGGGGAGTCTGTACGGCGCAATCATCTATCAGAAGGCGCCGATCATGATGCGGCAACTGGAGATGCTGATCGGCGAGGAGTCGATGCGCGCCGGGCTCCAGGAGTATCTCAAGAGGTTCGCTTTTTCGAACGCGGTCTGGCCTGAGCTGGTCGACATTCTTGACAAGCGAACCGATTCGGATTTGCGGGCGTGGAGCCACGACTGGGTGGAACAACCCGGGCGTCCCTGGATCAGCGCGCACATCGAACTGGAAGGATCCCGCGTTCGTTCACTCGAGCTCCACCAGGAAGATCCGCTTGGAAGGGGAGTAATCTGGCCGCAGAAAATCACGCCCCTGATTTCTTCGAAGGGCAAGCCGACAGCGCTTGAGGTAACGCTCAGCGGGAAGTCCGAGCCGGTCAAGCGGGGTGAGGGACTGAACGCGCCTGATTTTGTCCTGCCCGATGGCCGCGGCGTCGGATACGGGATGTTTGAACTGGACGAGGCGAGCCGTCGGTTTCTGCTCGACAACTTCCCCAGCCTTCCCGAAGCCGTCTCTCGGGCGGCCGCCTGGACAGCCCTCTACGACGCGATGCTGGAAGGGCAAGTGCGGCCCCGCTTTTTGGTCCAGTCCGGTCTTCGGGCCCTCAAGTCCGAACAGCAGGAACTGAATGTGAGCTTCTTCGTCAATTCGTTGGCTCCCATTTACTGGGGATTCCTCTCTGACACTGATCGGCGGTCAGTGGCTCCTCAGCTGGAAAAGCAACTCTGGGATCTGCTGCTTTCCGCCCGTTCATCCAGCCTCAAGTCCGCTGCCCTGAAGGGGCTTATGCGGATCGCCTTGACCGAGCAGGGGATCAGGAGGCTCAGAGATGTCTGGGAGCAGCGGGTGAAGGTCGAGGGGCTTCGACTCTCGGAGCAGGATTACATGCGGCTGGCCTGGGAGCTCGCTGTGCGGGAAATCGATGACGCGCAGGACGTGCTGACGAGGCAGAGCCGGCGGATCAAGAACCCTGACCGGAGCAGGGAATTCGCGTTTGTAGTTCAGGCTTTTTCGCCTGACACCGATAAGTTCTTCGAGAGCCTCAGAGACAAGGAGAACCGAAAATCGGAACCATGGGTGCTTCAAGCCCTCAGCTTCCTCCATCACCCGCTGAGAGCCGGCAAGTCGGTCAAGTACATAAGGCCGAGTCTCGACATGCTCGAGGAAATCCAGGCGACCGGAGACATATTCTTTGCCAAGGGATGGCTCGACGCGACGCTTTCCGGCCACAGTTCCCCTGAGGCGGCCGCAGTTGTGCGGGAGTTCCTGGAGAGTCACCCCTCCTATCCCCCCCGCCTCAAAGCCAAAGTCCTTCAGTCGTCGGACCTGCTGTTCCGGAAAGCGCGGGTGGAGTACTGACGGCTGCCTGTGAGTGTGACTGCCCCCCGGGAGCGCCGGCGAGACGCCAGGCGCTCCGAGAGCAGGGTAAATTTGTTCTAGTCGAATGGCCGGCAATCAGGCGGTCGTCGGGGTTTCCCAACGGCGCGAAGCGCTTTGGAGTGCGGCGGCAACGAGGCAACGAGCTGCTCTTTACACGAACTTC
>RPQK01000299.1 GCA_003819755.1 Acidobacteriota bacterium
CGCGCCCGCTTCGACCGTTCCCTGAGCCGCGAGTCCCTGGTCAGCGCCCTGACCAAAAAGGTCCAGGAAGGTCGAACCTTCCGCCGCGTCGCACCCAACACCTTCGATCTCCTTTCCCGGGAGAAACGCTCATGATCCTGCTTCCCGCTTTGACGCCCAGGCTGGAGCGGCTGGCTGAGGCTTGGCGTGATCCCCGCCCTCGCCTCCGAATTCCCGAGCTGGCCCTCGGCATGTTGTGCGCCGACCACCCCAAGACCGTGACCAGCGCTCTGGTCTGGCTGGGCCTTCAGGACCAGGATTGGAGTTGGCCCTACCAGGCCCTGTCCAGCCCCACTTGGCGCATGCATGAACTGTTCGACCCCCTGCTGGAGGACGCCCTCCGGCTGCGTCCCGACCCTCAGAGCCCGATTTTCTCCGCCCAGGACGATTCGCTGCTGCGCAAGACCGGCCGCAAAATGCCTGGCACGTTCTATGCCCGCGATCCCCTGAGCCCTCCCTTCCAAACCAATCTGGTGCTGGGTCAACGTTTCCTTCAAACCTCCATCCTCATGCGCGTCCCCGGCCAGCAGAGACCGGCGCGCTCCATTCCCGTCAGCTTCCGCCACACGCCCCCGCTCAAGGCGCCCCCGCGCAGTTCCGCAGAGGTCAAGAAACAGGTCAAGGAGGCGGCTAAAAAGAAGACCCAGAGCCACGCCGCGCTGGAGGAACTGTGCGCCCTGCGCGTGCGCCTGGACCGCTTGGGCGCCGAGTCGCGCGTCTTGGTCAACACCGTCGACGGCAGCTTCGCTAACCGCAACTACCTGCGCGACCTTCCCGAGCGTACCGTGGTGGTCGCCCGCTTCCGCAAGGATGCCAAGCTGCGCGCCTTTCTTCCCCGCGAACAGCGCCGCGGACCCAAGAAATACGGGCCCAAGCTGCCCACTCCCGACCAGTACCGCAAGGATGACGCCATCCCCTGGCAGGAGCTTGCGGTCTTTGTCGCCGGGGAGATGCGCACCCTCCGCTACAAATGCGTCGATTCAGTGTGCTGGCCCCAGGCCACCCTCGACCGGCCGTTGCGGTTGATCATCATCAAGGAGGCCGGCTACCGACTATGCAAAGGCAGCGCCCTGCTCTACCGCGAGCCTGCCTACCTGATCGCCACCAGCTTCGATTTCGCCCCTTCCATCCTGATCGAGGCCTATCTCGGCCGCTGGGAAATCGAAGTCAACTTCCGCGAGGAGAAGAACGGACTCGGCGTCGGCCAGGCTCAGGTGTGGAACCCAAAGGCGGTGGCCTGCGCTCCCGCCTTTTTGGTCGCCTGCTACTCGTCCCTGCTCCTCTCCAGCATTGAGGCCTTCGACGATCGTCGCACCGACGCCCTCGATTCACTGGCCGCCTGGCGCAACCACAAGCCTTTGAGGCCTTCGTTGCGAGAGCTGATCCAACTCCTGCGTCGCGAGGCCGCTGAAAGACGTCGAACCCACTCCGCCGCCGCATGACCTATGTGTAACGAAAGCCTCGAAGCGATCAACCGGCCTTATCCGGACACCTCCTGACCTCCAGACTTGCGCCAAAGTCCAGCTCTCACGCCTCCGGCGTGAGGAACTAGCCGGACCATTCCGGCTAAAGTGCGCAAGCATGGCTCTGAACTTTATACACATCTTCAGACGGGACGGTGCGGGCGGAGGTCCGACAGAGCCGCAAGCGCAGCGTTTTTGCGGAGCGCGTTCGGATGCGTGCCTCGAGCACGAATGGGTCTCGCTCCGGCACGCGCCCGACGCGCTCCGCAAAAACGCTGCGCTTGCGGCTCTGTTCGATCCTGCTGGTTCCAAGATGTGTATAAAGAGCAGAGCATGGCTTGCGCATCCGAAGGCTTGCTTCGCTCGCGTTTTGACGTACCGCGAACGGCAGCCGCCTTCACACCGCCGTCGCCAGGTCACGGCGGTGTTTGGACGCCGCATCACCAAAAAGAATGGCGCTGTAGGCGGTAAGGTCTCCCACCTCTCCGAGCTCCCGCAAAACAAAATTGCGGGCTTCAAGGAACGCTAACCCGAAATTCTCCCGTTGGAACAAGCTTCGATAGAAAGTTCCTGTGAACATGCCCGCGCCGACGTCGGTGACTGGCCAAAAGTAGCCGGCATAGCCGTAAACGCCTATCGCCAGGAACGCGGCGGCGAGCCCGTTGCTATGACTTCCCTCTGAAACAAGTCGGGCACCGCTGACCCCGCGGCCAGATTCACAGGCGCTATTGAAGACAAAGTAGGGAGTGGCTTTCCACTTCAGTTTCAGCACCTCGTCCGCCGCGAGGTCCCCGTCGGCAAATCGCAAGGCGCTGCTTCCTGGGTCTCCCGGGTTAAGGTAGGCGTGCCCGGCAAAATGCAGAATGTCAAAGTCGCCTTGTTCAATCAACTCGGCGAATCTTTTGCGGGTAGCTTCCTCGTGACTGAGAACCTCGACACAAATGCGATAAGGTCCTCGATCTTCTTCGAGGTCTCGCAGCGTGGTGATTTCCGCCTCGGTGGCTGCCAGGTCCAGTGTCGGATTCGCCACCGCAAGTATTCGGACGACCGTATCCTCTTCGAGAGGATCACGACCCATGCGCAGGCCGGTTCGTGTGGTTACCAGCCGGCCAAACGGGGTGTGCTGGGATATATGGCCGTCCGGGCCGGCGATCGCCTCCCAGGGCAGATTCAGGATTGTTTCATCGACGTCAATGAGGACTGCGGTCGGTTTGATCGCCCGCAATATCCCTTCGCCCGCAGAGCCCATGAACACTTCATACAGCCGCTTTCCGAGATCCTCGACAAGCCGGTTGGCCTTCTGCGCCGTGAGAGCTCGGTTGATGCTCCACAGATGCAGGTTATGGCTGGCCTCCAGGAAGAACTGCTCGGCCTGGCGATCGACGCTCACATTCTGCTGCCAGGTGATCCCCGTTCCCTCCTCGTGAATTGAGACCAGGAATGCCAATTCTTCGCCGGACTTCGGCAAATCCTCCCGATAGCGTGCAATCGATATGTGAATCACCCGCGGAAGTTTTTCTCTACTGTACCCACCCAGCATCATGGCTCCTTCCCCCTATCCGGCTTACACTCGCTCGACTCCGGAATTAATCTCCAGGGCTTTGACGAGCTGCAGGAATGGCCTTCCCGGCTCGACTTGGAGCGTCTCCGCTCCTACCAGACGGCCGAGCACGGCGTCAGCCGTGGTGGCGTCATCGAGGGCGAACGGCAGGAGACGTTTCAGGCGGGGAGCATCACCAAACCAGAGGGCGGACAGAATCTCGATGAACAAGCCCCGCTCAAGCCCGCTCTTCCATTGCAGTTGCGACAATCCTTCTCCCTCGGACAGCACTGCGGCATTCTGGCAGTAGTCGGTGATCCACCCACGCATCTTGCTTACCAGGTCGAGCCGTTCCTGTCGCAAGACCTTGTCAAGGACGTTCGAGGCATCGTTTTCGGCAACAGAAATCTCTTCCAGGGCGTCCGGCACGTGGCGCCATTCCAGCCAGCGGCATGCCAGGGAAAGACGAGCCAGGGCGCGGAAACCTGCATAGCTTCCCTCATCTGGTTGAGCGCTCGCCTCTCGCAGGAGGGTTTCGGCACCCGAAAGGTCGCCACGCCGCTTCAGAACAGCCGACACGGCGCTGCGCCGACGCATTCCAAAAGACCACGGGTCGGTGGGCAGGCCCATCTTTCGGCGCCATTCCATGACGTCTTCAAGCTTCCGCATGACGGTTGGATCGACTCCTTGCTCGCCGGTTGCCTCCAGGTGTTCGAGCAGGAACCCCAGATGACCAGGGTTGGGTCCCTGGTTGTTTTCCAAGTCCATGCGGTCCATGGCCGCGGCCACAGTATCGCCCCAGAATCCCGGCGATGGCCGGAACATCCCTCCAAGAACCGCCGCCAATGCCTGTCGGGCCAATACGGGATTCTCCTGGGCGAGTACGGCCGCCGTTATCCAGGCCAGGGCTATCTCCCGGTAGCTTGGATAATCGTCCAGTGCGATCAGCGCCACGGCTCGTTTTACGTACTCGAGCCATCCGGGATGGTCCTGGCTGTTGAACAAACCTGCAGAGAGTTGCTCCTGGAAGTAGTAGAGGTTCCTCCTTCCAGGAAGGCAAAGGCGATCACCGAGCAGCCGGCCTTCCATTTCCTCCACCGTTTTGAACACTGCTTCGATCGGGTCGGTCATTTGAGCGGCGTGCATGAACTCTCCCCATGACGCCCACGATTCCGAAAGCCGTTCCACAACTGAATCAACGGCCCCCTTCGGCCAGGGACTCATCGTTTGTCGCAGCCACTGACCCTGTGAACCGGGTTCGTCTTCTGCCGCTTCTGCGATCCGGACCAGCAGATGCTGCAATGCCTCGTCCAAAGGATCTGCCGCGGTGGCCCCGTAGCTGCGTTCCATGAATCGAGCATCCTGCGGGAGACCCCGTGGACGGAGCCCGGCCAGAGTGGCCTTTACGATGTTCTCTGCCTCCTTCTTATGACCGCTCGCCGCAGCGTTCCACGCGATCCACAACCGCGCCAGCGCCTGCGAGTTGGGCATGTAACCGTACAGGATCGTGCGTTCGGTTACATGAACATAGTCACCTGTCGCGTTGGCCGTTTCCACGGCCGATTCGAGTTGTTGGAAGTCCAGTTGATCGCGCAGGACACGGCGGTATTCGCGGATATGTTTCCACGCCTGTGGGAGGTTGTCCTGGTCGAGCGCCAGACGTAAGGCGAGACGGATATCGCCCAGTAACAGGTACGGCTTTCCCAGGACGGCTAGATGCCGATCGACAAACGGACGGGTTCCCAGCAGCGCATGGAGCTTGTCACTATATCCGTTGTTCTTCTGCAGTTGGTAGAGGTGAGCCACGAGATGCCGCAGTGCATATTGCGGGACCGAGCTCCAATCGACTTGCGACCATTCAGTCGCGGATTTTGTGCATGATGAGACGATCTGCCCGTGCCATCGGCTCGGTTCAACGAAGAACGTGTTTGCCAACGTCTTCTTCTGCCCGTTACGCACAACCGTCAACTGCGGCTCGTGCAGGAAATCAATCACCGATTGATGATAGAGCCGGTAGCGATTTTCGGGTTCGGAACCGGCGCGGGGTGGCGTGTTGCCCGGTGCTGTTTCGACGAACTGGATGAGGTCTGTATAAACATTCCAGAGGCCTTTGGATGAGGCGGTACAGGCCTCAACGAACTTGAGAGTCAAAGGTTCACGAGCTACTGAAAGAACGCCGAGGAACGGGAGGTAATCGGCCACCCAGTCCCTGGTGCCGAGCTCTATCACGCGTCTTAGTGATTCGTGATACAAGCCATCCAGTCCGGCCGGCAGCCCCGCCAGCTCACCGAACAACTGTTGGCCCGCGGCGACGGCCTTGAGCAGAAACGTCACGTACTGGAAGTTCCCGTCCGCTCGCGAGCTGATATCGTCGAGCAGCGTGGCCAGCTTGTCAGAGGGGAGCCCGGCGGCCTTTTCCTTCAGGGAATCATCGCGCTGCAATCGGTTTTCCACGAATCGACGGACATCGCGGTTGTTCTCATCGTTGTGGTCCGGGTCGGACAACGAGGTCCCGTCAGCTGAAGGGAATCTGTTATCAACCTTGGGATCGGGCCGGCTCGTCAAGATGAAACGCACGCGGTCATCCAGTCCCTGAACGCCCGCCAGAAGATCGACAATTTTGACGGTGGTCAAAGCCGCCAGAGCTTCGTCAAGCGCGTCGATCAAAATCGCTATTGGCTGATCGAAACCCGCCTGGTAAATCGATCGCAACGGGTCGAGAACCGCGCTGTTGAACGCCTCCTGGCCGTTCAGTCCCTGAATGGTCAGATTCTCTATCCTGACTCCGGTAACACTCCCGCCTGATTGCACCGTGGCAGTCTGCTGCACGTTGATGTTGATCACCTTGTTTCCGACATCCACGAGTGCACGCTTAAACGCCTCAAGGCTGGACAGCTGAAGAGCTATCGATCGAGCGAAGTAGAGAGGATCGATCCAGTTGCTGGCGGTTGTACTGCAGAAGTGAACGGCACGCAGAAATCCGGGTGTGAGATTCCGGCATGCGTCTGGCTGCGCAACCTCGCCCAACGAAAACTGCGACAGCCTCGCCGCGACTGCGCTCTTGCCGCTGCCGGGCTCCCCGGTAAGCAGATAGTAGCGGGATGAAGCGGGGTTCGCGAGCCAGAGATCGAGTTCTTGAAAGACCCAGTCGCGACCCGTGAAGTGAGCTACTCTCTGCTCGATGTAGTCGGCGAAATCAAAGAGTCCGTATCTGCGAACCGGTATTGACATCACGCACCTCCGCAGCAAATCAGAGCTGTTTCTCAGTTCAAAGGGACGACGGCTTCGGAAATCAGTTCCGCGACGCCTTTGGTCAAATTTGGAAACCGCGGCGCCCGGTATCCGATGTAGTCAAAACCCGAATAAATGACGACTGCGAGAAGGGTGACCTGGATCGAGGCAATGATTAAAAGAACCTGCGGAAGGTGAATCATTTTCCCGAGATTCACCACGTTTGCGAGTGCGCTCATACGCGCCGACAGAACGGCAAACTTCTCGCCGACCGAACTGACCTGATCGGTCGTCCGATTGACAGAATCGATCTCGGCGGTTGAGCGGGCCAGCGATCCCTGGAGCGCTTTCTTAAAGGATTCCAGGCCGTAGAATTTCTCGACGAGAGTGTCAAAAATCTCGATCTTGCCTGCTTCTTTGATGTTCTCCAGCCACTCGTTGACCTTGTTCCGCGCCTGTTCTTCCACATCTTTGCCCAGCAGCGCCCGGATCTTGAGGTAGGCGTTGTAGAGAGTTTTGGCGGCTACCGCGAGTATTCGGCTAAGGATAGCTCCGGCCCCTTTCTTCAGCGCTTCCAGTTTCTCGAGAAGGTCTTTGCCGAACAGACCAGCAGCACTCGTGACAGCCGCCCATTCCGTGTGCAGCGCCAGATCGATGGCGATATCCCCTCCGAGTTCTTTAACTCGCTGCGCTATGGCAGTCGCGGTGATATTTGCCGAATCCTGAAGCTGGGTGAGGGCTTCCTGCAGCGTGGACGGCTTCGCTCCGCCGCGGCGGGCCGCCCTGCTTACGGGAAGGCCCTCGGCGGCCGGGGTCGCCATTGATTTCTCAAGGGCGGCGATTGCCTGCTGGAGCGAGGCCCCGCGAGTCGAGCGTGTCGTGACAAACCGCCCACCTTCTTCCCCTTCTCTCGTCTTTAGCAGTTCAACCGCCAGTTGGAGCTCAGCGGCTGCTTGGGACAGCAGTTGGCCGCTGATTCCTTCACGGATAGACGGGTCGGGCGAATCGAGATAGGTCTGCGATAATTCAACCATCTCGGCCGAGATGTCGGCAATCACACTCGCCTGGTCGATGATCTGTTCTTCAGAGATTTCCCCCGCTCCCCGTGTGATTGCCTTTGCGGTGGTTGGTCCCGCCTCCCCGAGTGACCTGAATGTCTCCAGATAGCGGCTGGCCGCTGCTTCATAAGACTCGTAGGTGGTAGCCATTTTGTTCGCTCCTTTGATAGCCTCCGCCCTGACTACGCTCTGCCTTCAGCACCCGTAAGCTTCCCCTTGACGACTCCAACCTTCTGGACGACGTTGTACGAGCCGTTTTCGAGCTTGGCTTCGATCCCGGTGACTTCCCCTGTTGTTTCAATCGTGTCAACCGTCTGCTGTATGGCCATCCGAATCTGCTTGGCCGTTGTCGTGTCGCGTTCCGCGAACTCAGGAAAGAGGATGCCATTCGACAAACGGCTGTACAGAACCGGTACGCCCCAGTCGGCTTTTGCGACGCTGTCGAGCTCGGTGGCGATCTCTCGGTACATAGCCAGGCGGCCGAAGCTCATCGCCTCATCGAGTGACAAGCCGCTCGACAGGGAGCTGTAGAAGGCCTGAGCAAATCGGATGGCTAGAGTGTCGAAAATTTCATACTGCATGGCGACGGTGGAGGGGATACCGCGTGCGGCGAATGCACCCGCGATGCTGTCCCAGGGGTACCGTTCGCTACGATTCCCGCTGAAGCAGGCGCCCATCACCGCCAACCGCACGCCCGCTGGGTGCAGATATCTCGCGAGGTCGTCCGCCTTCACCTTGGCCTGTGATTTAGTGGCCTTGTCCTCAAGGAAGAAAAGGTAACCCTCTTCCTTAGTCGCGCCGCGAGTGAACGGATCGCTGGATGACTCGCTCACGCCGTGGCCCACGAAGTGGAACAAATACGTGGAATTCGCACCTCGGAGCGCCTGCTCGACCTCAGGTGGAGTCGCATCCATCACGGTGTCGATCGCAATTTTCACCCCCTCCACCTGGAACCCGGCGAGCGCCTGCTTGATTGTCGAAACCTCGCTGTCTACCTGCAATGGATTAAGGTTCTTTGGCGAAGCGGCGGCAACCAGCATGCGTTGATCGCGGATGCCCGCGTTCGTTGCTACTGGTTCGGGGTGGGGAAACTGAAGGGGTTCATGGCGGACCAGCGAGACTCGGGGTTCGAGAGCCAGAAAGCCACGCATAGAATCGGGTCCACCCAGCGGGTCGAA
>RPQK01000300.1 GCA_003819755.1 Acidobacteriota bacterium
CCGTCCGCGCTGTCGGCACCATCGGTCTTGCGAGAGGCGCGGAGGGGGCGGGACGCCCCTTGCCCCAGTGCAGGCGGGACGCCTGCGCTCCCAGGGGACGCCCCCACTCTCGCTTCTTATTTGAGGGCTTATGCCCCGAAGGGGTCGCGTAGCAAAGCCCGGGGCTTTGCTACACGACCCCTTCGGGGTGGAAAAACAACTACCCGGCATAAGCGAAAGGATCTGCGGATGACGCTCACTAGAGGAAGAATCACCCTTTCTCCGGGTGCCTGGTTTCTGCTTGCCGCTTTGCTCCACGCCCAGAATCCGTCCGGGCCGATCCAGGACTTCGACTACCGCCGCGTCGTCTCCCGCGCCGATATTATCCTCGACCGGCCCGTTTCCCGGCCGGAGGCCGGAATGCCGATCGGCAACGGGCGAATGGGAAGCCTTGTCTGGACATTGCCCCACGCTCTCAAACTCCAGATCAACCGAGTCGACGTCTTCGGCAACGATCGCAGCTCGAACAGCTTCCCCCAACGCTACACGGACTACGCCGGCGGCTGTGCTTTCGTGGATGTCGAACTGGTCGAATACGGTGGCGACGTTTTCACCCAGGACGACACTCGCCAACGCCTCGGCTGCTACGAGGGAATCCTCAGCTTGAACGGCAGAGGGATCAAGACGAGGACTCTGGCGTGGCACGACCGGGACGTGATGGCGATCGAGATTAACGACCAGAGGCCGGAACCTCAGGCTATCCGGGTGAACCTGCGCATGCTCCGTCCGGCCCAATCTCGAAACCTGAGCCAAACCGCAGCCTCGAAACTGGAAGTCCGGAGCGGGCGGCTGATTCTCACTCAGGCTTTTGAGGAGGATGCCTTCTTCTGCGCTTCGGCGGTCGCTGTCGGCGTGGCCGGCCGGCCGGCCACTGTCCGGCAAACGCGCCCCGACGAGTTGAGTCTGATCCTCGCTCCCGCCAAAGGCATTTTCACTATCCTGGTCGGCAGTGCGGCAAGCTTCGATCGGAAAGACCCAGTCGCCGACTCGGCGCTCGGTCACGTAGAGGCGGCAGCCGGAAAGGGGTTCGAAAAGCTGGTCGATTCCAACAAGACCTGGTGGGCGGATTTCTGGTCTCGGAGCTTCGTCGAGCTCCACAGCGCCGACGGTGTAGCCGATCAGATCGAGCAGCACTATACCTACTACCTCTACGTAATGGCCTCCAGCTCCCGCGGTAAGTATCCGACCAAATTCAACGGGATGATCTGGATCACCGGCGGCGACGCGCGCCAGTGGGGCGTGCACTACTGGGGCGCGAACCAGAGTTGTCTCTACAACGCCCTCTTCCCTTCCAGCCGCTGGGAACTGCTGGACCCGATGTTCGACATGTACACCGGTATGCAGGATTCGTGCGCCTTGGCCGCCGAGCAGCAATGGGGAAGCAAGGGGATTTTTTTCCCGGAGACCTTTGCCTTCAACGGGCTCGCGCCTCTGCCCGACGAGATTGGCGCCGAGATGCGAGAGTTGTACCTGCTCCGCAAACCCTGGGAGCAGATGACGCCCCGCTTTCGCGCCTATGCGCTCACGCGCCAGCCGCATTCCAGCCGGTGGAACTGGAATGGCGGCGGAAAGTGGGTCGACGGGCGTTGGGTGCCGGAAGAACGCGGGGGCGGGCCGTACGGGCCGGTGACTCACATCTTTTCACGTGGCGCGAAGATCGCCTATCAGTTCTGGCAACGCTACGAGTACACGCTCGACGAAAAATGGCTGCGCGACCGGGCTTTCCCGGTTATGAAGGGCGTGGCGGAGTTCTATCGTAACTACCCGAATCTCCGAAAGGACACGGACGGCAAGTACCATCTCTATCACGTGAACAGTAACGAGTCGATCTGGGGGGGCCGCGACCCGGACGAGGAGATCTCTTCGCTGATGGGGCTCTTGCCCGCCGCCATTCGCGCCTCTGAGATCCTCGGGGTCGATGCCGATCTGCGAGGCCGCTGGCGCGAGCTGCTCGCAAATCTGGCTCCACTGCCGACGAGCCATCACCCTGATGCCCAGCCGGCCGGGCAGGGAACCCGGCCCTACTGGATACGCGCGCTCCCGCCGATCGTGCGGGGAAACGGAGGCGGCAGGCCGGATGGAAACACCATGCCCATCTGGTTCTTCGACCTCTGCACGCTCGAGAACGAGGATCCAGCGACCCGTGCCTTGTCCGACGCAACCTTCGAAGCTTATTTCCGGGAAGGAGTGGGCCCAGGCACCCGGGTCGGAGTGCTTTCGAAACTCGGTGTCACGGCGGCTATGCTCGGGCGGGCCGATTATGTGCGTTACCTGCTTCCCAACCAGATTTTCTCCGAGGAGTCCCCCGCCTTGGACAACCGGATGGACTTGCGCGAGGGTTTCCAGACGACCAGCGTCCAGCGACTGGGCCGGGCGGCCGACGCGCTGCACAATGCGCTGTGTCAGAGCGTGGGTGCCGGTCCTGCCCAACCTCCCGTCATCCGCGTGTTCCCTGCCTGGCCGGCGGACTGGGATGCGTCCTTCAGCCTGCTTGCTCGTGGCGGCTTCATGGTTACGTCTGCTCTTCGGAACAAGCAGATTCCGTTCGTGCGGATCCAGGCCGCCGTGGGCGGTGAGTGTCGGGTCCGCAACCCCTGGAGCGGACCGGTCACGATCTTCCGCGGCGACACCCCGTGGCTCGACCTCGACGGATCGCTACTGAGATTCCAAACGCAGCCCGGAGAGCAGTTTGTTTTGAAGCCGAAGTAGGTCCAACTGGTGTTGCTCAAACTGCCCGGCGCTCAGCAGGCTTATTCACCACAGTGGTTGGTCGCTTTCGACAACCAGGCCGCTGACGGGGAACCAGCTTGTGCCCGGATCAGGGCCTTAGGAAGTGGTTCGGAATCCAAGTGCTTAGTACTGGTATGAGGATGACGAGCAGGAGGACCAGCATGAGGGCCACAATGAAGGGCAGGCAATATCTCAAGGTCTCATCATAGGTCGTCTTCACGACGCTGGTTGCCACGAACAACCCGACAGCCACCGGCGGAGTCGTGGAGCCGATCTGCGTGGCGACAACCATGACCATTCCCAGGTGCATGGGGTCGAAGTTGAACTGATTGCCGACAAAGACGATGACGGGGGCCATAATCACCAGGATAGCGAGAGACTCCACGAACATCGTCAGGAACAGCATGACGGCAACCAGGATCAGTAAAACAACGAGGCCATTCTGCGAGACGCTCAGCAGGAGCGACATGACCATTTCGTTGAAATCCAGAAAAGTCATCAACCACCCGAAGGCGCCGGCCATGGCGATGATTCCGACGACAGTTGTAGTGGTAACGGCGGCATTGACCAGCATGCCTGGCAATTCCCGCAACCGCCGGGAACGATATATGAAAAAGGTCACGCAGAAAGCATAGAAGCAGGCGATCACGCCCGCTTCAGTTGCGGTGAATACGCCTCCCAGGATGCCGCCCAGGATAACAACCGGCGCCAGGAGAGCCACCCAGACACGGGGAATCTCCCGAAGCACCGCCCGCAGGCGGAACGAGCCGGAAGTCTCGCGAAGCTCGGGAAAGCCGGCGCGGAAGGAATGCGCATAGATCGTCCCCATAAGGGCCCCGGAAATGAGCAGCCCCGGTATGATGCCGGCCAGGAACAACCCGCCGATGGATGCGCCGGTCAGAGCGCCATACACGATCATCACCATGCTGGGCGGAATGATGGAACCGATGATGCCGGACGTCGCCAGCAGCGAGGCTGAAAAGCCGGGTTTGTAGCCTCTCTCCCTCATCGACGGCGCAAGAATCGAACCTATGGCCGACGTGGAGGCCACTGCAGAGCCGGAGACGTTTGCGAAGATCATGCATGCGACCACTGAGGCATGACCAAGTCCCCCGCGCAAGTGGCCCACCACGGTTTCCGCAAACGACACCAGTTTCCTGCTCATGCCGCCGGCCGCCATCAGCTCGCCGGCAAGAATGAAATAAGGCAAGGCGAGCAGGCTGAAAGAATCAACCATGGCGAATGTCTTTTGTGGGAATATGGCGGGGCCGATTTCCGGGATAAGAACAATGCCGAGGAGCGCCACGATGCCGATGGCGCACAGAATCGGCGCCCCGATAAAAATCAGCAGCAACAGGGCCACGAACAATCCCACGAGCACGGCTACTTCCCCCTCTCGCCTAGGCGAAACCGCCCCGCCAACTTACGAACTGTCACGACGAAGAGGTACGTGCCACCGATCATCTGGCCGAGGTAAATCCATGACATAGCGATGCCCAGCCCCGCACTGACCTGGTTTTGCCCAATCCGAACAAGGTCGAGAGTGTAGCGGACGATGGCGGCAGCGAGGAGTAACCAGACCAGGTCAAAGAAAATCGAGAGACCTGTCTGAACACGTCGCGGGAATTTGTTGAAAAGAACCTGCATGCCGATATGAGCGCCCCGATTGTAGGCCACCGGAATAGCGAGAAAAATGATCCAGACATGAGCGTATCTCTGAAATTCCTCCCCCCAGCTGAGTGATTGGTTGATCACAAACCGGTTGAATACCTGGAGTCCACCCACCACCACCATTCCTCCGAAAAGGAGGGCAAGGAACCCTTCCACCAGCCGGTCGAGTGATGATCTCAGTCTTCGCACCCCTTTGCCCCCCTGCCCTGTTGCCCCGGTCACCGCGTTTCCCTGATCATCCTCAGGAGATCCGTGGCCCCATTTCTGGCGGCCCACTCGTCCTGCAGCCGTCTTGCGGCCTCGAGGAAGACTTCCCGGTCGATGCTGTGAATCGTCATCCCCTTTTCTTCCAGAAACCGAAGCGCCTCCTGCTCCCGAACCGGCGCCAGGGAGCGCTCGATGTCTCGCGACATTCTGGCAGCGTCCAGGATCTGGTTCTGCTCCGCGGGGGTGAGCTTTTCCCACAGGTATTTCGCATAGACGAATACGAGTGGTCCGAACAGGTGACGGGTGAGTACCAGGTGATCAGCCACTTCGTAGAATCGGTTAGCCCTGATCATCGCGGCCGAGTGCTCGAAGCCGTCAATGACGCCGGTTTGCAGGCCGGGATAGACGTCACCGAACGCCATCGGTGTAGCATTGCACCCCATCGTATTCAACGTGGCAATATACAGCGGGGTCGGAATAGTGCGAATCTTAAGGCCCGCCAGATCGCTGGCAGTTGTCACGGGTTTGCGGGCTGTGACCACGTTGCGGTAACCCCAACTGTCCATCCAGGCCAGGACTTTGAACCCGGCTTTGTCCAGCTCTTTCTCCAGGATCTGGCCGACCGGTCCGTCCAGCACGCGGTGCACATGTTCGTAGTCCTGCCAAAGAAAAGGCAAGTCCAGGACGCCCATGCGCGGAACGAAGTTATTGAGAATTGCTGTGCCGCTTACCGCGCAGGCTACGCCGGATTCGAGCTGCATCCCCTCATAAATCTCACGCTCCTGTCCCAGAGTATTGGAGGCGTAGATCTTCACCTTCAGCTGGTCGGAATCGTCTTCGAGCAATTTCTGAAAGAGCCAGGCAGCCATGTGAAGCTCAGATGAGCGATCCGCCTGGCTGCTGTGGGACAGTCGAATGGCACGGATCGGGGGCTTTTGTGCCGGATTCCCGCACCCGGACAGGACCGCCATGATAGTGAAAACCGGCACGTATTTTTGCAGAGTGCGCACGCCTGCTCCTTCGCGCCCCATGATAACGTGGCAAGCGGATCGCGGAAAGCGCCCTTGGCCGCCTTTGTCGCCAAATTACGCGCGTGTCACCTAGTTCGCGTGAAACATTCTCACCCCGAAGGGGTCCAAGGAGAAGGGAAGCGAGGACCGTTCTGCGAGATCCGACAGAGCCGCAAGCGCAGCGCTTCTTTGCGGAGCGCGTCGGATACGAACCGGTTCCACCCAGTCGATTGTGGAACCGGTTCGTATCCGACGCGCTCCGCAAAGACACGCTGCGCTTGCGGCTCCGTCGGATCTCGGCACCGGGCAAGGAGGACGCATGACGAAAGTCCGGATTCTGGCCTTTTATTCCCTCGCTACGGGGCTGGCCTGGAGCGTCTTGTGCACCAATGTTCAAGCCGAAACCAGCCACCTCGATCTTTCTCCGGACAGCCACATTCGGGGAGCCTTCAGCGAGATCGCCGAGGTGCAGAAGAGCTATTCCCGGGCGCTGGCGACGTACCAGGCGGGCCGGCCCGAATACGCGGTGGAGCTTTTTCGCAGCGCTTTTGAGGCGGACAACTCCTTCCTCCTCGCCAAGATTGCCGAGATGGAGTCGTATCGGGCGCTATCGCTCGAGGATCATGCGGCCGTCGTCAAGAGCCAGCTGTTCCAGCAACCCGGTGCCGGCGCCTTCCTCCAATGGGTGGAATCGCGCCCGCAAGCAAGCGGCTCTCAGCAAGGGGCGGAGGAGCCGATCCAAGTGCCTGCCCGCATGCGCGATCCCGTCGACTTCGAAAGAGGGCTTGCCTATACCCCGGAGTTGTTTGCTCAGGCGTTGCGTCACTACAGCGAAGACAGGCGTGATCGGGTGTGGATCCTGCGCCTTTACAACGCGTATCACTCCCGGCATTGGGAACATCGAATCGTTTTGATGCAGCATCTGCTGACGCTCCTCGATCGGAACCAGCCGGCTGACGCCAACTGGATGTCAACGGCTCTTTGGAGGATCAGGCAGGAGAAATATCGACGAGGCGCGGGATACTGCTTCCGTCCGGAAGGCGTGGAAACGGAGTTCGCCGAGTTGCTTGCGGCATATCCGGCGAGCGCGGCGGCGGCCTGCGTCCGATATTCGATTGCTCTTGAGCGGGCGAGCGAGGGTATGCACAAGGAAGCCGCCGCGCTCCTCGAACACGTGATCGAGGTTATGTTGGAGACCAAGGAGATCCAGGTCCCGTGCGGCTACTGGACGAATCTGTATTTCTTTGCAGCGAGAGAAGCCAACCTCGCCGGCCGGCCGGAGGCTGCCGGAGAGTACCTGGGACTGGCGCAAGAGGCTGATCAGTCGTGGTGCCAGCGGGACTATCCCTGCCTGTATTCTCAGCACCGGCGGGAGATCCCGGTCGTGGCGGCTATGGGCGTGAATTACTCCTTTGCGCTCGTCTGCAAGGATGGGCCCGGATGGATGTTGGATACCTTCACTTTTGGTTTGGACCGTTCGGGAAGGATCTTTGAGTCCGGGCAGGTGTGGTGGGATTCGATTTCGGCTGAGCTCGAATCGCTCGTGAAAGCGTTGAGAGAGCCAGTTACACCACCGGACTCCGGTCCGGCGATTGAAAGTATTCTGGCTCAACTTGACCAGCAGGCGTTTACGAGCAAGGCCGATTTGAAGCGAGGTGCGGTCCTTCGGGAAGCGTTTCTGGCCGCACTTCTGAAGATAATTCAAGATGATAGCCGGGCACCGGCGGATGGGTTGAAGCGGACTGCGTCAGACTGGCATGCCCTCTTCTTCAGGGCTAGTCGTATTCTTCAGTTGCTATTCAAGCGGGGCTCGATACGGTGGTCGCGCGCGGAACTAAAAGAGATTGGCCGGCGACTGAGCGCCGACTGTCAACGACTAACCACGGGGATATCGGGCTCCGCCAATTCGACTGTCCTGCTGGTGCTCGCCATCGAGGACTATACAGCTGCCCTCAAGCTTTTGGATCAGCAAAACCGGAAGCCAGATGTGCGCGAACTGTGCGCGGAGAGCGGGCTGCGCGGCATAGCTGTGCGTGGGCTATTCGGCTCGGCAGCCGAAGTGCAGTTTTACCAGGAGAGAATCGGGCTGCTTCGCGAGATGGGATTTCAGGACTGGATCGGCGGCATGGACATCTTTGCTCGTGCCGCAAAAGCGGCGCGAAACGCCGGGCTTCCGAAAGTCGCGGTCGAATTCTGTCAGCAGGGCATTACCTTCCTCGATGACCTCGGACGGCTCGAGGAGATGAAACATGAGGAGACCCGGACAGCCGCGACGGAGAGAAAGGCCTCCCTCATGTTCCTGCTTGGCACCCTTTACGAGCAGCTGCAAGACAACCAGAACGCCGCTGCCACGTTCCGGCGCATCATGGAAATGACGGCTGGAAGCAACATGAACCTGTACGACCCGGCATTCGACTACAGCGGCGGAACCCTGAGAGACAACATCTTCAAGCTGGCGGCAGAGCGCCTGAAGGCGCTGAAGTAGGGCGGGCATTTCTCACAACGCCGGAGGGGGCGTCCGCTGGGAGCGCAGTGCCCTGATCCTCAAACGTATCTTGTTACTTATCTTGCCCCTGGACTCGGTCCCCTTCGGAGTGTGGGGGCAGGAGGTAGCCATGGCTGCACTTAGGGGCTGGCTACTTCCTCACGCCGGAGGCGTGAGAGGAGAGTAGCCGGGGGTGGAGCCGTTTTTCAGGCGACACCCCCGGGAAATAGGCGGCAAAATCCCCCACTCCGGCAGGAGTGGGAGGAGGGACTCCTCGCACCGCCTGCCGGGGTGCGTTCTTGGTTCTGTCGTTTTCCGGGGGTGTCGCCTGAAAAACGGCTCCACCCCCGGCTACTCTCCTC
>RPQK01000301.1 GCA_003819755.1 Acidobacteriota bacterium
GCAAATTTGCGTTCTAAGAGCTCTCTTCAGCGTCTGTGGATCCATAAGTAGTTGCATTCGCTACACTTCCCCAGGTCCGACCCCGGTGCGCCGCCCGGTGCGCCCGCCGGTGCGCCCGTTTTTGAAGGTCCACTGCGAGGAAGCCGGCCAGCCAGGCGTCGATGACGGGCAGCCGGGCTGAGGCGAGGCGTGGTTGGATCATCGGCCCCGTCATCGGTCTCGTTTTAGGGGGCGGTGATCTTCGACGCTAGATGGGAGGCGAGCATCGCGAAGTGCCGCACGTTGAAGGTGTAGATGCGATCGGCGCCGGATTTGTTCGCACATTCCAGATGCAGGGCGTCATAGGCTTGCCCGCCTACGACTTCCTCGCCCCCGAACCTTTTCACCAAGGTGGCATATTCTTTGGCGGTCAGAGCAACCACGGTGAATCGGCTGGCGACATTCTCTCGGACCAGGGCTTCGGCCTGTATAGGTAGAATGCGGGGAGAGCGCGGCAGCCGGGTCAGGATGGCGTACATCTCGAGCAGGCTGTGCGCGCTCACAAAGCCTTGATTTCGACCGTCATGAACCGATTGCATGAGTGGCAACGCCCGGCTGTGGTACTCGTGGTCCTCAACCGAGGCGGCGATCAGTACGTTGGTGTCCAGGAAGACTTTCATCTGTCTTCCGTCTCCGTCCTCGGCGTTGCCATTCTCGTCTCGCGTTCCTGGTCGATCATTCCTTCGACTTCGTCGGCCGAGATCGTTGCCTCCAGGCCTCGAAAGACGAGCACGCTTCCCTTTCGAACAAATCCGCCGCCACCGCCCACCGGCTCGAGCTTTATGCTGTTGCCCTCTACCGTTACGGCGAGCTTATCTCCCGGAAGCAGGCTCAACTTCTTCCGCAAAGGTTTGGGTAGAACGATCCGACCCGCGTTGTCGATGGGGACTAAAGCTCTTTTCACGTTGGTCATCATACCATTTACCATAAAAAAATGGCACCAGGACCTCCCGTTTACCGGGCCCTGCCGGCTTTCGGGTCAGCTCTCGATGGAGTAGACTCAGGCGACCCGCTGGCGTTTGCCGTTCTCTTGCCGGTGTCACTTGGAGCCGCGATGGTCGCGAGCCACATCCGACCGGGCACGCTTCGGAGGTCGATCAAACGGAGGCGCGCTTCGTCATGAATGAAAACTATCTACGCCGTCGGGTGGTTGCTGGAGCTTCTCTCATCCTGGTTACTCTGATGGCGAATTCCGCGGCGGGGCGTGAGAACCAGAAGAACTCCGGGGTTGCCACTCTCAGCGGGAAGGTGACTAGGGCCTCTTCAACCCGTGTGACTCTGATCGTGAAAAAGACGCGCGAGTCGAAGGCGACCAGTCCTGACGGAGGCTTCTCCTTCTCGGTCCAACTCCAGGAGCCGACGTACGTAGACCTCGAGCTGGAGCTCCAGAAGAAGGAAACCATAAGCGTTTTCCTCTGGCCCGGGGAGCGGCTCACTCTCGACTGTGGTGCTTCGGACATTTTCGCCACCGTCCGATTCACGGGCAAGGCAGCCGCAGAGAACCAGGTCTTCGCGAGCCTGCAGGCTTCTTACGGCCGGATCGACTACGACAAGCTCTTCCAATCTGGCCCCGATCAGTTCCCGCTCTCGCTGCGCGGCCACCAGGAGAGACTCGAGAAGAACCTGACTCAATATTCCGGGCGCCGGAAGTTGGACGCCGGTTTCCTCAGGTTCGAGCGGGAACGGATCAAGTACTTCGGCGCCCTTTTGCGCATCATGCGCCTGGGACTCGGCGGCGACTGGGAGGAATACGCCTCCCACCTCGACTTCAACGACCCAACTTTGCTGCAAATCGACACTTACTCGCGTTTTCTCAGCCGTTACACGAAAGCTAAAGCTACCCAGCGGTTAGCCACCGATGCCGCCCTGCAAAAATCGATCAACCAGGTGACGGAGGCGCGATATGCCGTTGCCCTTGAGACCTATAAGGACCCGGCGATCCGTAGTGCGCAGCTGCACGAGATCTTAACAAACCAGTTTGTGGAAGGCGGCGACGGGCCGTTCGGGTGCAAGGGAATAGAATCGCTGATGGCCAGTTTCGACCGGGAATGCCGAGATGCCGACTTGCGTGCCGAGATCGACAAGCGGTACCGCGACTGCCTGGCTGGGCGCAACGCGCCGGTCATTCGACCGTACAAGACGGTGGGGCAGGTGAGTCTCGACGCGCACATCTTCCCTGCTGCTGGCGCCAAGCCAGGCGACAGACGTCCCGCTTTCCTATTCTTCCACGGCGCCGGCTGGGCGGCCGGGACGCCGGAGTGGGGATACGGCGCTTGCCGGCGTCTCGCGGCACAGGGCATCGTCGGCATTTCCTTCGAATACCGGGTCCGCTGGCGACACGGGACGACACCGATCGAGAGCGTGGCGGATGCTAAATCCGCCACGCGGTGGACGCGGCTTCGTGCATCGGAGCTGGGTATCGATCCGGAGCGAATTGTGGTGTCAGGCTTCTCTGCGGGCGGCCATCTGGCTGCCGCGACCGCCCTCGTTCCCGGATATGACGAGCCCGGGGAGGACACGTCGGTGAGCTCCGCGCCAGCCGCGTTGGTGCTCAATTCCGCGGCGCTCGACGTGTCCGAGCCGGGGTGGTTCAGCGAGTGCCTGGCCGGTCGGGGCGACGCACGGGCGCTTTCCCCTGCTCAACAGGTCCGCACCGGGTTGCCGCCCAGTATTGTTTTTTACGGAGTCAAAGACGAGTTCGGTTCCTTCTCGAAGGTGGAGACGTTCTGCCAGAACATGCGATCTGCCGGGAATCGCTGCGAGTTGGTGACGTTCCCGGGCGGCCACTTCCGGGCGCCCGACGAGCGGGCTGTTGTTGACACGCGCACGGACGAGTTTCTGCGGGCGCTAGGGTTCCTCGGGCAGCCCTAAGAAGGATATACCGTGCTCTCGGCGCCGGCGGGCCGGCACTTCGATCCATGCGGCGATATGGGGGCTGTCCCTCCATTTTCTCAAACCTTTGTTTCTGTTTCGTGGTTCTTTACATCGTTCCCGCGCAGAGAAAGGACCGTGAGCGCCCGTTTTCTCGTCTCGCCTGACCCGGCCGCTTTAGTCCCGTCAATTCGATCCAAACCTCCGCGGGTCGGACCTGAGTAACCAAGCGGGGAGATGCGTCAGGGCGCGACCTCGCCCGCCGCTTTTGAAGACGACGGCGCGAGGCGTTTTCCAGTAGCCTTGCGCCGTGCACCTACTTCTTCCGCGCGACCACGAATTTCAGCGTGTCCGCGGCTTTACCATCTTTGTAGCTTTCCCACTCGCTTTCGATGTGATCGCCATCAACCACGCGGAATACGACCCCGTGAATGTGCATATCTTTCGTGACGTCCATGTTCGAACCGCTGACAAAGGTGAAAACGAAGCGGTCCGGCTTGGAAGCGGCGGGATCGAACCTCAGTTGCGGCTGATTCCCAACAGCACAGTAGTGCGTCATCACAAGATCGGGCCCATTCATGTGGTACATGCTGATCATCTCGTGCGGAGTCCCTGGAGCAAGAGTCTCCATCAACGCCGAACCAGCTCCAGTCAGCCGGTAGATAACCCTTCCCTTCTCGCCCCCGGTTGTTTCGCCCTCCCATTCACCCGCCCATTTCTTCATGATTTCAAAGGCGCTCCGAGTTGCAGAAGGGCCAGCAGCTTGCTTCTCCTGTCCCACGGCCAGCGGCGGAACAAGGATCAGTACCACGGAAAGTACGGTCAGCGCGCGAGAAACTACTGAAGCCTGCCGTGGCTACGGCCCCCACTCGATCGACGACCGTTCGCGTCCGGCCTAGCATCTGACGAGCACGCGCACGGTCCGTGAAGGGGGCCCTGCTTAGAGGGCGTGTTGCCCAAATCAGACTACAGAGCCGCGCACGATGCGGAGCGAAGCGAGCAAACTAAGCGGACCAACCAACGGCCCGTAACGTCGGCGTTTGGGTGGTCCGCTTACTTCGCTCGCTTCGCTCCGCGTCGTGCGCGGCTCTGTAATTTGATTTGGCAACACGCCCTTAAACTTAGACACGGCCCCAGTCACGGGAGGAGGTGCTGGCCGCGTTGCGCGCGGGCTAGTTCTCCAACGACTCTTCGGAGAAAATACCCTCTGGGGAAAGTAATGAAGACGACAGTGCCTGGTACGATTCAAACGAGGGAAGCAGACCAAACGGCGATCTGCTCGGGCGATCCCGGACGGGCCGGGCAAAAGCCAGACGACGGCAAACCATTTCCTGGCCGGTGGCTGGACATCGCCGTTCTCGTCGGGCCCGCCATTTTCAAGCTCGTACTGCATCTGGCAACGATAAAGGGCTATGGCCTGCACGGAGACGAGCTTTACTACCTGGCCTGTAGCGACCATATGGACTGGGGCTACGTGGACCATCCGCCTTTGTCCGTGGCCCTTCTCAAGCTTTGCCGGTTGACCCTCGGAGACTCATACTTCTCGATCCGACTGCTTTCGGCGCTCGCCGGCACCGGCACCGTTTTCCTGACCGGGCTTCTCGCTCACCGGATGGGCGCCGGGCGGTTCGGGCAGCTGCTGGCATCCGTTTGTGCGATCGTGGCCGGCCTGTATCTCGCAATCGGCCATTCCTTCTCCGTCAACGCCCTTGACCTGCTCTTCTGGATAGCCGCCTTCCACCTGATTTTCTCCATTCTGACCGGAGGACCGGCCAGGAACTGGCTGTTGCTGGGAGTGATCTGCGGCTTGGGACTGCAGAACAAGATCAGCCTGCTGTTTCTCGGCTTTGCCCTGGTGACCGGACTTGTCCTTACCAGCCAGCGCCGGCTCCTGTTCAGCCGCTGGCCCTGGTTGGGTGGGCTGGTTGCTGGAATGCTGTTTCTGCCTCAAATCGCCTGGCAGATTGCCAACGGTTGGCCGACATTGGAGTTCATTCACAACGCGCAAACCCAAAAGAACGTTGCTCTGCCGCTCCTTGATTTCGTCAAGGAACAGATCTTCCTGCTCAACCCCTTCACATTTCCGATTTGGGCGACCGGGCTCTTCTTCCTCCTTTTTCAACCCCGAATGCGAACGTATCGCCCCCTCGGCTGGTGTTACGTCGTGCTTCTGGCTCTTTTTGTCGGCTCGGGTGGGAAGCCTTACTACCTGGGGCCCGTGTACTCGCTGTTATTCGCTGCGGGAGCGGTGGCTATAGAGGTCGCCGCACGCCGTTCCTGGCTAAGGGCTTCCATACTGGCGCTCGTGCTCGCTGGCGGAGCGGCAGGCGCGCCATCCGCGCTTCCTGTACTCTCGGTCGAGAGTTTCATTCAGTACTCACGCGCCCTGGGCATGAAACCGTCCAGCGGCGAACGCTTTGAAGAGGGGGATCTCCCGTCATACTTTGCGAACATGTTTGGCTGGGACGAGCTCGCCGGCGTCGTCCACTCCGTCTATCGGTCCTTACCGCCGGAGGACCAGGAACGTTGCGCCATTCTGGGACAGAACTACATGCAGGCTGGAGCGATCGACTACTACGGCAAAAGCCTGCGGCTCCCGCGCGGCCTCTGCGGCCACAACAGCTACTGGTTATGGGGATTTGGAACCCATTCAAACGACGTGATGATCATTATCGGCGGCCGACGGGAGGACATCGCGAAAGCGTTCGGCGAGATCGAGCAAAAGGCTGTTTTCAGAAATCGGTACATTCAGCCGATGCATAGCAACCAGCCGATTTTCGTCGTTCGCAAACCCAAAATGTCCCTGGCGGAAATCTGGCCGCTCATTCGGTTTTACATCTAGGGACCGCCTTCCCGTCCCGCGGAAACTGATCCCTTCACTGCCTGAGACGTCCAGTTCCGTTCCAGCGGCAGCCGACTATCGGATCTCCGTCTCTCGACCCTTCCGCCTGATTCGAAAAAAATTCCGACAGACAAACCCAGTGAGCACAACCAAGAAAGGACCCGATCGCGGTCTTCGGATCGCGTCGGACCGGGTCCAACACAACCGTTCTGCCTTCTATCAGGTCTCATTCTGAAAGGATCAGACAACGCTGAAAGGATCAGGCTCGCTTCTATCGACTGACACCCGACGGGCGCAAACAATTGCGGGCCGAGGCCCAGGATTGGGAACGGACGGCGGCCATCATCGGGCGATTCTTTGCTGTGAAAGCGGAGGACTTGAAGTGAGAGCACTGAGGCGATTCTTCAGGCGGCTGATCTTCTTGGCGACAAGGCAGCGGGACGAGGAGCGGCTGCGGGCGGAAATTGAAGAACATCTCGCTCTTCAGGCTACTGAAAATGTCCGCGCCGGCTTATCCCCCATCGAAGCACACCGCTCGCTCGTCTCTTACGATCTGTACAAATACTTGAGAGACAACACCAAAGGCTTTTCCGAACTGGCGGCCTTTTCGTCGGGTCAGCTGCTGTTTGGCGTCCGACGATCGGGCAACTCGGAGGCGGCGCAAAGCTATCCAGGGCTGATCGTCTGCGCCAACGTGGCAAACCTGATGCTCGTGCGCGGGAGCAATTTCGTGAGCTCCTCGCCCGGTCGCATCATGGCGACCCGCGCACGCCGGACGTGAATCTGCTGATCCGCACCCGAGTGAAGAAGGACAAAATAACCGCCATGTTGTAGTCGGCCATCGCGCCCTCGAAGTCGCCCTTATCCTGCGGCGCCTCTCCGCGGTTGTTGATCGACTGAAGCTCACATTTCGAATTACTACACGGTGACGTAGTTCGTTTTCCCCCATATCCGCTCTATACTGCGGCGAAACCAGATGAAATGCCGGCGAGCCCCCGAGGAGAGGCTCTTCCGGGCATCACCTGCGAGGAGGGGAAATGCTACGAAGTTCCAGCTCGAATCTGCTGCTCGTCATCATGCTTCTGGCCTCAATCACGTTCAGTCCAGTATTTGCCTCGAGCAATTACTTCTTCCCTCAGACAGCGGCGGGAAACGCTGGCGATCTGCGGATGTTGACGCAGTTCTCAGCTTCCAACCCAACACAGCGTCAGGGCCGGGTCACACTTTCTTTTTACGATGACGCGGGCGCACCGCTCACGCTTCATACTTCCTGCCCCGAAAACCAGACCTTGACCAAAGACGGTTCGGAGCTCAGTTTCCTCCTCCCGGCGGAAACCAAATATACGATTTATGTGTCCTTCAACGGAGCCTTCCGCGTCGGATGGACGGTGGTCTTGTCCGAGGTGCCTCTCCAGATCTCTGCGACCTACGGTCTATATCAGCAGCAGGGATCGACAGGTCGGAACATTCCACTATGGGAGGCAGCCGTCGTGCCCGCTCCTTCGGCACACGAGCTCGTGTTCGCGGTTCACAAAGTGACGAGCGAAATGGTCGCGGACGTAGATACCAATACGGGTTTTGCGATCGCGAACCCGTCTAACTGGGGGCACGCCTCGGTAACCGCCCGGCTCCATAACACAGACGGCTCGGTGAAATCCGAAAAGACGTTCACCGTGGTGGACTTCGGCCACAGGGCACAGTTTCTTACGGAGCTCTTCAGCGATGTTGTCTTCACGGACTTCCGCGGCGTCTTGACGTTCTCCAGCAACACTCCGCTCGTCGCTGTCGCGCTAAAAGAATCGAAGAGCGGCGCCACTATTGTCTACTCTACCGTCCCGGTGCAGACCACACCCGAATTGCGTTCGGACCTTCTGTACGAGATGGAGAACAACGGTGACCTCGCGAGTGCTCAGCTGGTCCACGCGCCGGCGGAAATCCGCGGAGCCATGAATGCCCAGGGCGGCGGTCCTGAACCGGACCTCTTTGCCATCGACCTTACTGCCGGACAGACGCTTCAGATCCTCGCGCTCGGAAGCTTTACCGGCTCTCCGCTGAATCCGATCCTCTCCATCCGGGACTCCACGAATGTCCAAGTGGCGGCCGGTCAGGCGATCATGACGGGAAGTACGGATGCAATGGCCGCATACTCGGCAGCCGCAGGCGGCCGGTACTACTTCCGGGTCACCTCACAGGGAGGCGCCGGACGAACGCACTCCTATCGGTTGTTTGTCCGAGTGTTCTGAGAGTCAGAGTCATCGTGATCGGGGCCTGTCCAAAGAATCTAGTCTTTGGGAAACGCGTTTCTGTTCTTAGATCCGCCTTTAGGCGGTCTTTTAACACTCAGCTTTTCGGCAACTTGGGAGACTGTAAAAGCCCGCCTGAAGGCAGGACTACGAACAGAAACGCGGCCCAGCTCGAAATCCGATTGGAGCAACACGCGCTGAAGTCCTGGCACTGGACCCACTTCCTCAAGTCCGACGGGGGAGGACTGGCAATAAGCAGCCCCCGCGCGGCTTTTCGCCGACACCTCCGCTCCGCGGTGAGCCAAAGCGGCGTCGCCGGCAGGCCTGACAAAGCGTCGGCCTCCCTCTGCCCTGGACTTTATACACATCTTGGAACCAGCAGGATCGAACAGAGCCGCAAGCGCAGCGTTTTTTGCGGACCGTCAGCGGACGGGGAGCGCGTCGGACGCGTGCCGGAGCGAGA
>RPQK01000302.1 GCA_003819755.1 Acidobacteriota bacterium
AGGGGCAAAGGGGCAAAGGGGCAAAGGGGCAAAGGGGCAAAGGGGCAAAGGGGCAAAGGGGCAAAGGGGCAAAGGGGCAAAGGGGCAAAGGGGCAAAGGGGGTAGGTTTCCCTTTGCCCCTCTGCCCCTTTGCCCCTGTCTTCAACGTCTTTTCAGGTTAAAATGACGGCCGGCTTGAAGCGGGGCAAATAAAAAGGGCCTTGGTGGGGGGGAGGGTATCCAATCCAAGGCCCTTTGGCGCTCATTGCTGAGTCACTAGTTATGATGCTGTCGCCTTTAAAAAGTTTTCAAAAAGTTGATCAGAAATAAAGATTTTTTTTCTTAGTACTAAAAATGACAACATATCAACGGCTTACAGCCTCGTTAAGGCAAAGCCTCGAACTGTTTGCTTTTTTCCATCTCGGATCGGATGCCAGAATCGACGTGAATGAGAGCGAAAGCGGCGTGGAAATATCGGTTGCCCATTCCCGGGTCGTCCCCTTCGATCTCTCCCTTTGTTGGGCGGAGGTCGAGGATCTGGTCGCCGACCCGGCGCGCTTTGAGGCTTTGATGTTGGATCAACTGACCCGGTATCGGCGTTCGTAGCTTCGGGGAAAAGGGGCGAGGGCGGCGTGAGAGGCCTGACAAAGCCAGGTTTGACAAGCCCCGACTTCCTCGGCGAAAATAGAACTTCTTCAGGTGGCCCTGTCGTCTAGTGGCCTAGGACGCTGGCCTCTCACGCCGGTAACACGGGTTCGAATCCCGTCGGGGCTACCACCTGCCTGTCACAGCACTCCTACTTGCGCGGTTCGCTTGAAGGCGGCACGATACCTTTCATTCGCAGATAGGTAACCATGTTTCCGTAGTGCTCGTTGTCGTGTCCGGTATTCAAGGACAGTATGAACAGCTTGGTCTGCTGCCGGCCAAAGAAGCTCGCCATCTGAGCAGCCTGGGCATCGGTCATCGTGTCATAAGCCTTGTCGCTGTAAGCAAACGCGTCCTTAAGAGCCTGGACCAACTCGGCCTTGGTCGTCTTGTTCTTCTCAATGCCGAGCTCCGGGTTCTTCTCCCCGAGAACCGCGGAAACGATCAAATACTAAGCGTCAGCGACATGACCGAGAAGCTGTCCGAAGCTTCGCACTTCCGGCGTGGGTTTGAACCCATAGTGTTCTTCAGGCATCTTTTCCGCCGCCCGAATGATAAGGTTCTTTATGCCCGAGTGCAGAATCTTCTGTCCATTGCTGAAAGGATCAGCCGGGGTCTGAGCCGGGGTCTGAGCAAAACCCTGGGCGACCAAGCCCAGAACCAACACCACTGCCAAAGACACGACATACGCGATCGCTTTGTCTCTCATCATCGTCCTCCAGAAGAAGCCGTTCAGCGTTCAGCGTTCACCGTTCACCGTTGCGAACGGAGAACGCTGAACGGAGAACGCTGAACGGAGAACGCTGAACGGAGAACGCCGAACGGTGAACGAGCTACCAGGCAATTCCGTAGTCTTCACCGTGGTTACTGGCACCGCCCCAAAGGCTCCCGTGTTCGGAATCGAAGTAAATAGCCGTGATCGGACCGGACGTTTTCGCACCGAAATCGAGCCTGTATCCCATCCGAGTGAGTTCGCTGCGAACCCAAGCCGGGACCGCCTGGTTGATCGTCAACCGCCCAGGCTCCACTTTGTGGTCCTCGAAGGACGAACGCATCTGGTAGCTGGTGATGTTCGCCGCCTCGCAGGCTTCCTGCACGGTCATACCGAACTCGACGACATTCAGGAAAAACTGAAGGAGATTCTGATCCTGCGTGTCGCCGCCCTGAACCGAAAAGCACATGAACGGTTTTGCGTCCTTGAGAGCGAGCGAAGGAGTGAGCGTAACCCTCGGACGCTTCCCCGGCGCAACCACGTTAAACGGGGTGTCGTTTTCATCCAGCACGAAACT
The DNA here is from genome assembly GCA_003819755.1 of Acidobacteriota bacterium. GTDB lineage: Bacteria > Acidobacteriota > UBA6911 > RPQK01 > RPQK01 > RPQK01. Next base: position 1,914 of record RPQK01000302.1, read on the forward strand.
CTGCATGCGCTGGCTCATCCCCATTCCCGTCTTCCCCGCAATACAGGCGGGCAGCCAGCCGCCGCTGGGAGTGACCGAAACCGCCCAGCCTTTCTCGTCGGCCGCCTGAATGGAGGTTGTGCCCGCATGGAAGCCGGCCTCGAATCTCGCCTGCTCTTCGGCGCTCGAGGGGTACAGCGCCGAGCTGGAGCCGGTGCCCGGCCTCGTCCGCACGTTCGACCAGTTCTTAAGGATGTCAAGGAAAGGATTCGTGCCATCCTGGTACGGATAGGGGTCGCCCGGGCGAACATCGGGATTGTTCTTATTCCAGTCGATCAGATTTCGTCGATCATCCGCATACTTCTTCGATAATAGCCCGCGAATCGGCTCTTGGGGCGGAAAATCCGGGTCGCCGTAGTAGAAGTCCCTGTCAGCGAAGGCCAGGTTCATGACCTGATACAGCGTGTGGATGTACCGGGCGCTGTTGTACCCCATCGCCTTAACGTCCAGCGGCTCGAGCAGGTTCAGCGCCTGCAGCATGGCCGGTCCCTGCGTCCAATGCGTCAGTTTGTAGATCTCGATGCCCTTGTATGTCGTCACGACCGGTTCTTCGATCTTGACCTTCCAATTGGCCAGATCAGCTGGAGTGTGGAGCCCCCCCTGTTCGCGTGATCCCCGGCAGAACTCTTCGCCGATGTCCCCTTTGTAGAAACGATCATAGGCGGCATAGATCGCCTGTTTCCTGTCTTTCCCCGCCTGCAATGCAGCGGCCTCGGTGGCAACGAGCTTTCTCAGGGTGTCAGCCAGATCCGTTTGACGCCAGATTTCGCCTGGTTTCGGCCCCTCGTCGCCCTCATGGGGCAGGAACACCTTCTTCGAGTAAGGCCACCGTTTCAGCTTCTCCTTCTGGATTCTGATGCTCCTCACCAACTCCGCTTCGATCGGGTAGCCGTCGGCCATCTCGATCGCCGGTTGGAGCACCTGTGCGAGGGACATCGTCCCAAACTCGGCGAGCATCACCATCAAGGCCCCCGGATTGCCCGGCGTGACGGCCGCCAGCGGACCTTCGTCGGGCGGGAATTTGAAGCCCTTCTGCTTGAAAAACTCCGGAGTTGCACCCGTCGGGGCTACCCCCAAGCCGTTAATGCCAATCACCTTCTTCGTTTGCGGATTGAAGATCAGAGCTTGAGTCTCACCACCCCAGCCGACGGTGTCGTGCATGGTGCAGACGGCTGCCAGCATCGCGCAGGTGGCATCGACGGCATTGCCGCCGCGTTCGAAGATCTTGGCTCCGGCGGTTGCCCCAAGCGGCTTGCCGGTTATGGCCACCCAGTGCTTACCGTACAGGACCGGCTTCTGAGTCTGCCCCAAAAGGGACGGGACGAGGACAGCAATGAGCAGAATCAGGAGAATCGCTTTGTTGGGAAAGGTTTTGGTCTCGCTCATGGGAAAAGAGCTTAACCGAATTGGAGAGAAAACGGAACCGATGGCTCGAGCCGCGCTCCCAGGGCCCCCGAACGACGCTTAGGGGCAAGAAGCCTGCGCGCGCCTTAAGCCCTCTCGCTCGATCGCCTGCCTGATTCCGCGGATGTTGTCGCCGTGTACGCCGTGGACTGAGCTGCCCGAGGGGCGCCACGACTTCGGCTTTCCCTGGCGGGATCGACTGCATGCCTCGTTTCCACCAGGCAAGAGGAGGAGATCTTCAACCGGCCTGCGCAGTGAAGCAGGCGTCGGCTCTGCGTAGCCGATTCTGAGCAGGAGAACCGGGGCTTCGGAGTTGAGCCCAAGGAAGCTGGAAAGGCGTATCCGGGATTGGACCACATCGCAGGCCGGCATCAGATGGGAAAGTCTGATGTTCAGTCCCGCAGCGGTAAGGGCGACCCGCTCAAAGCTCCGACCGGCCCTGATCCAGTGTAAAGGGTCGTTCTTATCGACGGCGAACAACATCAAGGCGGCCGACCCTGGAATAAGCTCTTCGCGCCGGCGTAGCTTACGGCGCAGCAGGAATTTGCGGGTGGTGGGCCCGGCCAGCCAAGAGGGCAGCGGGGGAAGTCCGAGCACTCTGTGGTTGAGGCCGTCGCTTTTTGACTCAGTCTCCCTGGCCGTGAAGCGGATCCAGGACAACATTTCATCCACGAAGGCCGGATCCGCCAGCAGTCGGCGGTTTGATTCCCGGACCGCTTCGACGATCGGTCTTACCTCGTGGGGATCGGTCAGGAGGCCGAAATGAACGCCCGGCTGGCGGCTCGCTTCCACCAGTTTCCGTAAGTCGGGCGCTGCTATCCGGTCGCCTCTGTACTTCCCGCGCGTGGTCTGTCGGTCAGCTATCGCTCTGAGCAGTTCGGGGTCTCCTTGGCACGTCAGAGTACGTGCCAGCCGGATGTCTACGGAGTGTGGCTCGTCTGGTTCGAGGTGATAATCGATCTCGGCGCGAAGCCCGTAACACTCCGCCCCGACTAAAAGGTTCTCGAGAGCGCAACCCAGACTGATGTACAGGGCCCGGTTATGGGGATCAGCCGCAGGAAGTCCCCGCGATAGATCTGGAGAGATGCGGATTCGATCTCCCTCCATCCTGAAGGACCACGGCTGTGTGTTGTACTTCGAGGGAGCCATGCTCGCGAGCTTCACGAGTTCGACGATCTGCCGGGGGAAAACCGTAGTTGGAGGCCTGCAGCCCTTCATGCTCAACTCCTTTCGGCTCACTTCCCCCCAGATCCTCTGACGAACGGCGAAACTGCGTGCTGATAGTTCCAGAAGCAAAGGGAAAAAACGAGTGATTTGGGACACGTTTTTTCGAATCCGTGCCGGACTCTGGAGAGTCCGGCGACGATAAAAGACCCCGGCACCATGTAGTGACCCCGCCACCCAACTTGTCGCCTTTCCCCGTCTGGCTGCCGCTTCCCCCGAGTCTGTAATCCTAATCACTGAACTGGAAAATTTCGCCCGCTACTCTTCTTCCGCTTAAGAAGAGGGGGAGCGTGCCGATTTGCCTGTATTTTCCGGAATTCGCCATTGAGAGAGAACTGGTTACCGAGGTTTGCAGGAGAAGTGGTTTGCCGGCTCCGCGATACGTTTTCCCGGCACCGGATCTGCTGAACCAAATCGAAAACGCATTGAGGGTACTGGAGGCGGTCGAGAAAACGGATCTGCCTCAACTCGTCCAGCGGCGATGTCGGTTTTTCATCCAGGAATACGTTTTGCCCGAGCTCGAGAACTTTCTCACTCTTGCGCGAGCAATCGCTCCCACGCCGCCGGGCAGCGAGGCCGAGAAGAGCGTACTCCGCAGATTCGGGATTTCTGTCGAACTGGGAGTGATTCGGCGCAACTCGAGAACGAAGGCCCTCAGCAGGTCCGATCACGAATTCCTGTCTTCGATGAACGTTGCCTGGTAGGGGCACTCGACGCGGGGCCGCAAGTGCGAGTCGCTCGCGGCCCGTGGCAGGCTGGTCAACTCCTTCGCCTCACAGTTCCTTTATGTAGATATTGCGGAACTGGACCAGGGCGGGAGGGCTGTTCCATTGACCGTTAGCCTTGCTTCCGTGGTGCTGAAGTCCGAGCGGGCCTCGAGCCGGAACGCCAGGGAGTTGCGCGTTCTGAATGACGGTCTTGCCATTGAGGACGACCGTGAGCCGGTCGCCCTTCATCGTAATCTCGAACGTGTTCCACTCGCCGATGTTCTTGTCCGCGAGCAGCTTCGGAGTCACACCGGCGCGCACCTCCGCAGGCATGTTCTTGTCCATCCGATAGCCGTAGACCTCCCCTGACCCGGTCGGCCAGCACCAGATGTTGACTTGTGACTGGCCCTGACCGCGCAGCAGGATCCCGGAATCAGAGTCCGGTACCACAATTTGGATCTCTTTCCCGTTCTCGTCGAGCTTATGATCGCCCGTCGGCAGTATGATCGGCACCCGCGGGTTCTTGTAGGGCGTAGCCTTGATCCGCCAATCGACCCGGACGACGAAATCTCCGTACTCCTTGGCGGTCCAGAGATCCTTGCTCCCTTTCGCCTCGCTTTCGGCATCGTAATCGATGACGCCATTCAAGATCTTCCAATGCCCGTTGTCTCCTTCCGGCACTTTCCAGCCGGTGAAACTCGTCCCGTCGAAAAGGGAGACAAATCCAGCGGGTGCCTGCGCCTGGGCTCCAGATGAGAGATACGCAGGAACAATAGTCAGGATTACCGCCGCGATCAGGACGAAAAGCCAGACGAATCTTCTGATCATGTCCTCACCCCCAGTTGGCTGATGTTGAAAGAACGGAAGTTTCAGAGGTCACCAACAATCATCAGTCAACGGTCACGAATCGTCAATGCCAGGCTGCGGGCAGTCACGGCGCCCAGCACCACGGCGCCGCCGACGACCGCCCACGCCCCGGGTTGCTCCCCAAGAAAGAGCATCACCCAGATTGGGTTTAAGATCGGCTCCACGACCGGGATGAGGCTGGCCTCGATCGCCGTGACGAACTTGATGGCGATGGCGTAGCAGATGTAGGAGAGTCCGATCTGGACGAGCCCCAGAATGAGGAGGGCGGACCAGTCTGAAAGAGCGGTAGGGAAATCATGAAAGTAAAACGGGGAACAAAGCACGGCCGCGAGAATATTTCCGAGAAGGACTGATTCGACCGTCGATCCCTCTTTCTGCTTCCTCATAAGCAGGATCAACCAGGCAAACGAGACTCCGCTGGCGATGGCTGCAGCATTGCCCCAGAAACCGGCCGTTGAGAGAGTGTCGAGGAAAAACAGACCCATGCCGGCAAAGGCGGCGCCGATGGTCGCCCAGTCGATCCAGCGTATCTTCTCCCTGAGGAACCAATGGGAAAGAAGGGCGACGTAGACGGGAGACGTGTATTGAAGGAGGATGGCGTTGGCCGCCGTCGTGAGCCGGGTGGCGAGTACAAAGAGGATGACGGTTCCCGCATACGCGAAAGCCGCGCCGACCTGCGCGCCTGACCAATGAAAGTGAGGGCGGCGGATCACGAGGGCTAGCAGAACGGCGGCAATCGCGCTCCGCGCTCCGGCAATCGCCAGAGGATTCCAGTGGATCGACTTTATCAGCAGCCCGCCCAGACTCCAAAGGACCGCGGTGAACAGGAGCAAGGCCACCGCCTGCCGTCGTGAAAGTATGGTGGTCGCAAAAAACGAAGGGGCCATTGAATTGAACCTTTTAGCCTTTGAACTCTGAGCCTCTGGACCGAGGTCCGCTCAGTATACGACGGCGAACGCTGGACAAACCACGGGGAAACTGAAAGAATCCCGCCGGTGTCACAGGCGAATACCGCGGTCTTCCCTCCTGGGCAACCTGCCTCCGAAGCGAAGAGATACATACCCCGGGCCGACAATATGAAGAAAGCCGCGGCGTCCATGATTGGCGCCGCTTTTTTCTTCGCGTGTATGGGAGCGACGGTCAAACTCGCCTCCTCGTCTCTGACCAATGAGACCATTGTCTTCTTCAGAAACGTCACCGGTCTGATAGCCTTGTTCCCCTGGCTTTGCCGGCACGGAATCCCGCGCCTGCGGAAACGTCAGTGGCATCTCTATGCGGTGCGCTCCGGCTTCGGGCTCGGAGCGATGTACTGTTTCTTTTACGCGATTGCCCACATGCGTCTCGCAGAGGCGGTCCTGCTCAACTACACGATGCCTCTGTTTGTCCCGTTCATAGCCGGTCCCTGGCTGGGCGAGCGGCTTCACCGGGGGATCTGGCTAGGACTCGGCTTGGGCTTTGTCGGCGTCAGTCTGATTCTGAAGCCGGGGCTCGGGCTGCTCGATCCCGTCGCGCTGGTCGGTCTTGGGGCCGGAGTTCTGGCTGCCGTGGCCCAGGTCAGTATTCGTCGCCTGACCCGAGAGGACTCCACCGTCGGCATCGTCTTTTACTTCGGTTTTTTCGGCACGCTGTTTTCGGTTGTGCCGCTGCTGTTCGGGTGGAGTACGCCGGGGCCGCAAACCTGGCTCATTCTGGCGCTGATGGGCGGATTCGCGACGATTGCGCAGTTGTTCCTGACGACCGCTTACGCCCACGCCCCCGCCGCCTCGGTCGGACCTTTCATCTACACGATCGTCATCTTTGCCGCGTTGCTCGACTGGGGTGTCTGGCACCGCCTCCCGGATTCGCTTTCCATCGTGGGTGCAGTATTTATTTGCTTGGGAGGGGTGCTGACGACCAGGAAAATAGGCTAAGAAAAAGACCTCAAGGACCCCAAGGACATCAAGGACGGGATTCGTTCAGGTGTTTGGGTGTTTCAATCGTTGGGGGTCCTTTCACTCCGTCCGTGTCAGTCTGGTCCCCTCCTGGTACACCAGCTCGGGCGTGGCTTCAGCGAAGGTCAAAACGCGCACGGCGTCGCCCAGCGGGCGCCACACCTGAGGGGCGGTCGGCCCGAAAAGGCAGACTAGCGGCACGCCGAGGCTCGCCGCCAGATGGCTGATTCCGCTGTCGTTTCCGATGACCAGTTGGCTGCGCGATATGAGCCCCGCCACTTGCAGCAGATTGAGGTCCTTGGCGACGAGCACCGGCTCGTCCTCCATCAGCGGCAACAGCTCACGCACTGCGTGTTCGTCTGCCTCTCCCTGG
>RPQK01000303.1 GCA_003819755.1 Acidobacteriota bacterium
CTTCGGGGCCGCGGGGTTTCGATACAACTCGCCACAAAACGGCGAGTTACTCAACCGCCGCTTACTCAACCGCCGCTGGCCGCCCCGAACCCTGAACCCCCGAACCCTGAACCCCCGAACCCAGACAGGCTAACGGTGAACGGTGAACGGCTAACGGTGAACGCTGAACGCTGAACGGTGAACGGTGAACGGTGAACGGTGAAGCTTCTGTCAATAATGTTTTCCTTATGCACCGGCAGCCAATGTGTGGTATCGTCTCCCGCTGTGAAAAACGAACAGTCTTCATCAATGACGCCGAGCACCCCGCTGCTTTTTACTGCTGTTGCGGTGAGTGCCACGCTGCTGGTTTCGGTGGTTGAAGCAGCTTCGCAAACAAAAGCCATCGCGCTTTTTCTGGGATTTGAGGGAATCGCTTTATTAGCTGCAGTTTTACTTAATACACTGTTGTTCCCCCCGGCGGGTTCGGATCTCTGGGAGTGGCTCTTTGTTCCCCAAAGGAGGACGGTCGGCTTTTTGCTGAAACAGCCCTTGTTCTATCTGGGGGTTATTTTTCTCGTCTTTCAGCACGCGCTGAACGGAGCCTAAGAAGGATCAATAAAAGGCGGGCCGGCTATCAGGCACGGCAGACGAAACCTGGCCGTGCCTGACTACCTGACGACCGGATAACTAACGAGCAGGTGTTTCCGGCTCATGCCTGACTCCTGCATATCGAGCAAAGCTTCTTCCAGCATAAATGTGGCTGCTTCGCACGACCTTTCCAGGTCTTGCAGCGCCGCATCCATGGAACTCCGGGTACCTTTCCAGTTTGCGACGCCCGCGTGTCTGACTTCATCCAGCTTCTTCACAGCAACCTGCTGCTTGTCAGTTAGAGCGTCTAGTGTCTGAGCGAGCTCGGGACTATCGGTCATGCCCGATTCGCGACTCTCGGCGTGCAGATACTCGAGTTCATCAATTCTTACGGTCACTTCTCGCAGGCGCAGCTCCACATTCTCTACGTAATCCTGTTTTTGCTGGACGGTATCGATGCTGCAGCTGCAGGTCAGCAGGAACCCCATGAGGGCAAGCACCGTCGACGCGTGGCGCAGGTTCACGAGTGACCTCCAAACGAAAGACCTAAGGCTGAAGGGCTGAAACGGGAAAGCAGGCGCAGCGGGGCGGCCGCGCCTGCATTGCGGCAATCGCTAGACTACAGTCCGGCCGGAGAACAACCGGAACAACAGGATGATTACCGCAACCACCAGCAGAACGTGGATAAACCCGCCAAGTGTGTACGAGCTCACCATCCCCAACAACCACAGGATCAAAAGGATCACAAACAGTGTCCAAAGCATGTTTCTTCCTCCTTAATGGACCTCGGAATCCTGATTGAAGAGCTATCAGGATTTGGTTTTGATCGAACTAGGAAGCAATTCCGAGGCCAGTTAACCTGCTTCCTCCGCAAACTCTCTCAACAAGAGATGTACCAAGGGATCGCGCGGCCCGGCGGGCTGACCGCGAATGTACCCTCTTCGGGAAATTTTCCCGAGTGCATAAAAGCAGGGGCGAAGCCCCTTCACCCCTCCGCCCCTTCACCCCTTCACCCCTTTCCTTCGCCCCTCCGCCCCTCCGCCCCATGGTCTTAGCGGTAGCCGGTTTTGATCAAACATCGCAGAAGTTCTGCGACGCTCCAGGCTTGGGCAATGCAACCGCGAGGGGTGAACGGCTCTTCGGCATCGAACACCTCGCTCACCGAGCCCACCCCGGCGTCCTTCAAGTGTGGGATGAGGCCTTCCAGGAACCGATAGGCCGTTGCGTCATCGTGGGGATAAAGGCGCAGCCAGGCGTCGACAAAAGGACCCAACAACCAGGTCCACACTGTCCCCTGGTGGTAGGCTGCGTCTCGGGCCCGCAAATCTCCGTCGTAGTGGGACCTGTAATCAGGCGCGTCGGGCGAGAGCGAACGCAGGCCAACCGGAGTCAGAAGCTTGTTCCGAACGGCGTCAAAGACGGGCTTCCAATACTGCTGTTCCAGCACAGGGTGGTCGAGCGAGAAGGCTAGAAGCTGGTTTGGGCGAAGCGAGGCGTCGTCCCCCTGCTCCCCGTCGACTACGTCGTACAGATGCTGCCCGGCATCGTACCAAAAGCGTTGATTGAAGGAGGAGCGAACTCTTTCGGCCTGTTCTCGGATGGGCTGGGCTTCGCTGTCGCCCTTTTCGTCCTGAACCCACTGCTCGAGCAGGCGCAGGGCGTTGTACCAGAGGGCGTTGATCTCCACCGCTTTGCCGCGCCTCGGGGTTACCACCCAGTCTCCGACTTTGGCGTCCATCCAGGTCAGCTGATAACCCTCGGCGCCTTGGGTCAGCAACCCATCGGCAGGATCCACCCGGATGCCGAAACGCGTTCCTCTCAAGTGATGCTCGAAGATATCAACCAGTTTAGGAAGCAAGATCTTGAGAGTGCGACGATCATTGGAATATTGGATGTAACGATGCAGGGCATGGAAGTACCACAACGTCGCATCGGCCGTATGGTACAGGCCGTCACGCTCGCCTTCGGGGAACATGTTGGGGATAAGGCCGTCCCTGATATATTGAGCAAACGTGCGCAGAATATAGCCGGCCTCTTCGACCCTTCCCGTTACCAAGGTAAGCCCCTCCAGACTGATCATCGTGTCCCGACCCCAGTCGGTGAACCAGTGGTAGCCGGCAATGACCGTCCGGAATTCGTCGCCGGCCGCTTGGGCCCGGGCGATGTCGGCGATGCGGGTCGTCGGGGCAATAACAAACTGGTCGGCCGCCAGAACCAACTGGGCGGCCGGGCCTTGTCTGGCTTCCGGCGTCGCCGCCTCGAGCAGCCGTCGCCGGCGTTCCAGCTCCGCCTCAAAGGCATGTTCCGGATGGAGGGCGAGAATGGTGTCCCAGGCTTCGGTGGACGCAACCAGGCCTGCCGTCTGACCTTCTTCGAGCGTGAAACGGAAGTACCCTGGAGTCCAGACGGTGCCGCGAGCTTCGTAACCCCGGCTGAACTCCACCCGGTAGAAGATGTCCCGGAACGAGCCGCCGTCGAGCACGAGCGCGCCCGATCCCATCGCGGGGAACATGCGCAGGGCAGGACAGGCTTCCGCGCCATCCGACTCGCTCTGGGACTCGATTTCCACCTGGTCGCCGCTAGCGACCACCCGGTAGGGCCGATTCATCGGCCGGTCAAGCGGCTCCTCGTGCGGCCGGAAGTTCATAAACGGCCGGAGCCGAAGCCGTACGGAGCCCGTCCCCTCCAGTATCCGGTACGTCAGATGGACAGTGTTCTGCCGATGAGGGAGGAGGATTTTTTTCTCCAGGACAAAATCCCCAACCTGGTATACCCAGACGGGCAATCCGGATTCGAGGCGGAATTCGGCCAGCGTGCCGACCCAGTCGAGTTTTAGAGGATCGCCGGGGTATTCCTGGCCAGCCAGCCTCACGACCTTTCCGCCGGCCAACCGGACTTCTTCGGAAACTTGAGTCAGCATGACCATCCGGCCTAACGGTGCTGGCAGCGCGGCCACCAGGAAGCCGTGGTACCGTCTGGTAACCACTCCGCTCAGCGAACCAGAGGCGTAACCCCCGGTGCCGTTCGTGAGAAGCCATTCCCGGCTCACCAGGAGCTCCTTGCCGGCTTCATCCCGCTTGTCCCACGGCACAGTCAGATCCCAGTTCTGTGGTTCAATGGTCTCAGTCTGCATCTCGGTTCTCCGCGGGTTTAGGTTTCAGAACGAGCGCCGCCTGACCCGGGACTCGCACCTCGGTTATTCCGGTAAAAGGGAGGACGCCGCTGCCGCCGTACTCGGGCGACTCGCTTGACCAGACCGGATCCCACTCGAAGCCCTCGGGTGGAGCCAGCAGGGGTTCTGGAGCCGGCTTCAGCTCCAGGTCCCGGTCGAAGTTGACAATCAGAAGACGGTCGTCGGCTGCTTCGCCAAAGAACCGGAGCAGGAAAGCGTCGGACCCGATCACCGCCCCGAACACCCTCGAGTTGTCCTGTATTTGGAACACCGGATCCTCTCGACGCATTCGCAAGAGGTCCTTGTGTAAGTTGAAGAGCGGCGCGTTCCGCTGCCGATCGGCGTCGGGGTCCAACCGGCACTCCTCGAAACTTGCTTTGTCGGCCGGATCCCGCAGGGCCTGCACCGATTCGGGGGCCTGCATGTTCCGGAACTGCTTGAGGAACTCGGTCCGGCCCTCGCGGACACTCTTTGCCAGCTTCCCACCGAAATCCGCAAAGTAGCGAAAGGGTTGAGAGGCCCCAAATTCCTGGCCCTGGAAAAGCATGGGTGTCGGTGGGGCAAGGAGCAGGAGCGCGGTCATGGCCCGGTGTCTGCCCGGACTGGTCAACTCGTGCACCCGCTGCCCGAAACTCGAGTTCGCGATCTGATCGTGGTTCTCGATGAAGGTGACGAAATTCTGAGCCTTGAGATCGAGAGCCGATGTCCCTCGCCGCTTCTGCTGCCAGACATAGTATTGCCCTTGATAAAGGTAGCCCCATTTGATGGCTGAAAGCAGTTCCTGGGGCCTTCCGCGGTAGTCGGTGAAATACGCTTCGCTCCGTCCGATCATCGCGACTCGGGCGGAGTGGTGGAAGTCATCGTTCCAAAGAGCGTCGAGTCCGTAACCGCCATCGGAGACAGACCTGACCAGCCGGGTGTGCTGCGGTTCGTTCTCGCCGACTAGATAAGCACTCCGTTTCGGGGCCGCGGCGCGCACGGCCTGGCCGATCTCGGCAAGGATGTGCCGTTCGGACGAATCATAGATGTTCTGTGTGGCATCCAGTCTCAACCCGTCAAGGTGGAATTCCTGGATCCAGTAGGCGGCGTTGCTGATGAAGAACTCCCTGACAGGTCCGGATCCTTCACCGTCGAAGTTGATGGCCATCCCCCAGTCGGTCTCATAGCGGTCGGTGAAATAGTCGGGTGAATAGTTCCCCAGGCAGTTGCCCTCCGGGCCGAAATGGTTGTAGACAACGTCTAGAATCACACCCAGGCCGAGACTGTGGGCCCGGTCGACGAATCGACGGAAATCGTCGGTGGTGCCGTACAGCCGGGTGGGGGCGAACATGAACACGCCGTCGTAACCCCAGCCGAAGTTTCCAGGGAATTCGGCTACCGGCATTATCTCAAGCACGGTGATCCCGGTTTCCGCGATAGCGGGCAGCTGTTTGATTGCGCCGTCCCAATTGCCGTCGGGCGTGTAAGTCCCAATATGCATTTCGTAAAGGACCTGGCCATGAGGAGAAACTCCTTTCCAGGCATGGTCGGTCCAGCGGAAGAGCGCCGGGTCAACGACTTGCGAAGGACCGTTTATTCCATCAGGCTGGCTGCGGCTTGCGGGATCCGCGCACAACTCCTTTCCATCGAGCTTGAACCTGTAGCAGGTGCCGTCAGCCGCCGCGTCTACGAAGCCGGAAAAATACCCGTTTTCTTCCTGTTCGAGCTGGAACGAGTCCGGCTTTCGTTTACTGCCCGCCCCCGGGCCAGCCTCCAGGACCACTTCAATTTTCCGACACCTCGGAGCCCAAACGCGAAAGTGAACGCCCCCTCCCGGCTGGACTTCGGCTCCTACAGGGACACTACGCCTCAGTTTCGTTGCTTTCATTTACCAAGATTCCCGGCAGCGGCCGTTAAGAAAGGAACAACCCTAAGAGCATCATAGCGTCCCCGTCACAGCAAAGGCAACAGAGTGCCCTGAGTGCCAGGGATGACAAGGTGGCAGGGATGACAAGGTGGCAGCGTGTCACCCTGTCACCCGCTTCGTGGCACTTATATTGCTAGGAGGAAACGCAAGAAAGGAGGCAGACGCATGAACCGAGATACCCTTCAGGGTAATTGGAAACAGATAAAAGGCAAAGTAAAAGAGAAGTGGGGTGAGTTCACCGACGATGAGCTGGATATGATTGAGGGTAAGAGAGATCAGATCATCGGCAAACTTCAGGAGAAGTACGGGTACACGAGAGAGCAAGCCGAACGGGAATACCGCGACTTCGAAGGAAGCGTCATGACTGGTTCGACCCGGAAATACTAGACGGCCGGGTATTTTTTCCCTACTTCTGTTGGGGACTGAGCAACGTTCCCTTTACGAAAGGCTAAGAGAGAGAGAGAGATGGCAAATAAGCCTGAGCAACTGGAGAACGTTGCTTTGCCTGTTGATTCCCCGACGGTTGCCCGTCTGGCGGGCCTGCGCTACGTGCCGGATACGAGGCCCGGCATCAGGCGCAGGCGCGCCGGTACAGGCCTCTATTACCTCCGGCCGGACGGCTCGAGAGTTACCGATCCGGCCGAGCTGAAACGCATTCGCAGCCTGGCGATCCCTCCGGCTTGGAGAGACGTGTGGATATCGCCCTATCCAAACTCACACCTCCAGGCGACTGGAAGAGACGCCAAGGGACGAAAGCAGTATCGCTATCATACCCAGTGGCGAGAGGTCCGCGACCAGACCAAGTACCGCCGGTTGGCGATGTTTGCGCGGGCCCTGCCGAAGATTCGCGCCCAGGTTGAGGCCGACCTGTCTGAACCCGGTCTGTCGAAACGGAAAGTCGTGGCCGCAGTCGTCCGTTTGCTGGAAGAGACGCTGATCCGGGTTGGGAATGAAGAATACGCCCGTTCGAACGGGTCCTACGGCCTGACGACCCTCCGAGACAAGCACGCCAAAATCAAGGGATCCTCCGTTCACTTCACCTTTCGAGGCAAGTCGGGTGTTAATCACTGCGTTGGCGTGCGGGACCGACGGCTCAGCAGGATCGTGCGTCGCTGCCAGGAACTTCCCGGGCAGGATCTCTTCCAGTTTGTCAACGGGGACAGAGAGCCGACTCCCATAGACTCGAACGACGTGAATGAATACCTGCGGGAGACTTCAGGCGAAGACTACACCGCGAAAGACTTCCGAACGTGGGCCGGGACCCTGGCCGCTGTGCTGGCACTTCAACGATACCCGGCGCCGCCGTCCATGACCGAAGGCAAGAAGAACGTGGTATCGGTCATCAAGGAGGTGGCCCACAAACTTGGAAACACGCCCGCCACTTGCCGCAAGTTCTATATCCACCCCGCAGTTATTGACGCTTACATGGACGGAGCTCTGCCCCAACTTATGAGCCGCATGGCCTGCCAAGTAGTTGAAAAATCCCCGCATTCACTCCATCCGGACGAAATATCTCTGGTCGAGATGCTCGAAGAACAGGTCGCCATGTCGCAGAGCTAGGTCGACCGTTCAGCGTTCAGCGTTCACCGTTCAGCGTTCACCGTTCAGCGTTCACCGTTCACCGTTCAGCGTTCAGCGTTCTCCCGTTCAGCGTTCACCGTTATCCCGTTCACCGGTTCGGGGTTCGGCTGCGGTGTTCGCACTTCCGGGTTCACTGTCAAAAGCGGAGAGAACCGAGAACCCAGAACGGTGAACGCTTAACGGGGAACGGTGAACGCTGAACGGTGAACGGTGAACGCTGAACGGGAGAACGCTGAACGGTGAACGGTGTTTTTGCTCGAAATGTCGGATATTTACCGACAAGCGGTACTACATGCCGTTTGCTTTGCGGTACTCTGGTTCTAACGACACCGTCCTATTTCCCTGCGGTCCCAGTGTCCGGGTCCTTCTCGTCCGAAAAGCAAAGCAGTAGCAGCTTCTCTCGGACCCTCGTTGTGTGACTGACGGGGGCGGAGCCTGTCTGGAAGCAAGCCTGTCCGGAAGCAAGCATGAAGAAGCAGCCGTCCAGAAATCTCAATTTGGCTGGCTATAACGGGGGGTTCCCAAAGACGGTCGCCGTCTTCAGGGCCCTTCAACTGGGCGACCTGCTGTGCGCTGTGCCCGCTTTCCGGGCGCTGCGGCATGCCTGGCCGAAAGCGACGATCGCACTTGTCGGACTGCCTTGGGCAGCGAGCTTTGTGACCCGGTTCCGCAATTACTTCGACAGCTTTCAAGAGTTTCCGGGTTGGGAAGGGATACCGGAATGCGGCTATGACCCGGCCCGGATGGAGAGGTTTCGGCGCAGCCGAACCTCGCACGATCTGGTCATTCAGCTGCACGGCAATGGCTCGGTCACCAACCAGTTCCTGCCGCTGCTGGGGCCGCGGTTCATGGCCGGCTTCTTTGCGCGCGGACAGCCTTGCCCTGATCGCGCCCGGTTTATTCCGTATCCCGAGGGCGAACACGAGATCCGCCGTCTACTGCAACTTCTCGAGCACTTGGGGATACCCCTGAAAGGGGAGCATCTGGAGTTCCCTCTGTCGCCGGCAGACGAGCGCGAGGCGGCTGAACTGCAGGAAGCGGGCAAATTGCCGACCGGGCAGTTCGTCTGCTTGCACGTCGGAGCCCGCGATCCCCGCCGGCGCTGGCCGATCGAGAAATTCCTTGAAGTGGGAAAAGGACTAGTGGCCAGAGGCTTTAGGGTCGTTCTGACGGGCACCGCGGAAGAGGCGGGCCAGGCTGGCTGGCTGGCCGAGCGTCTGGGTAGGGGCA
>RPQK01000304.1 GCA_003819755.1 Acidobacteriota bacterium
AAGCGACACAAGGGACGTAAGCAAGTGAGGGATCACGGTGGCGTCCCTTGTGTCCCTTGTGTCCCCTGTGTCCCTTGGATTCTCTCAACTTACTGTCTCGCGCGAAGCTTCGCGTAACTGCCTTGTTCGTCCAGGATTTCCTCGATGCGCAGCAGCTCGTTGTACTTCGCGATACGGTCGGTTCGGCTGGCCGAACCGGTCTTGATCTGGCCGGCGTTCGTCGCCACGGCGAGGTCGGCGATGAACGCGTCTTCTGTTTCGCCCGAACGGTGCGAGATAACGTTCGTGTACGCCTGGGTTTTGGCCAGCTCGATGGTCTGCAGAGTTTCTGTCAAGGTGCCGATCTGGTTCAGCTTAATCAGGATCGAGTTGCCGACGTTCCTGTCGATTCCCTGCTGGAGTCGCTTGGGATTGGTGACAAAAATGTCGTCCCCAACCAGCTGGACCTTCCTGCCCAGCTCCTTGGTGAGAAGCTGCCAGCCGTCCCAGTCGTCCTCGGCGAGGCCATCTTCGATCGAGTAGATCGGATACCGGGCGATCCAGTCGGCATACAGCTGTACCATCTCGGCCGACGTCTTGATGGCTCCACCGGACTTCTTGAAGACGTACTTACCGTTGGAATAGAGCTCGCTCGCGGCGACGTCGAGCGCGATCAGAATTTCCTCCCCGGGCTTGTATCCGGCCTGCTCAATGGCTTTCAGAATAGTCTCGAGCGCCTCTTCATTGGATTTCAAGTTCGGGGCAAACCCGCCCTCGTCTCCAACCGAGGTGTTCAAGCCCTTGTCCTTCAGAACCTTCTTCAGATTGTGGAAAGTCTCGACTCCCATCCGGAGCGCCTCTGAGAAGGATGGGGCTTTGACCGGCATAATCATGAATTCCTGAAAGTCGACGTTGTTATCAGCGTGCGCGCCCCCGTTCACGATGTTCATCATGGGGACGGGGAGCAGGTGCGCATTCGTTCCGCCCAGGTACTGAAAGAGGGGCAAGCCGACACAATCGGCAGCAGCACGCGCACAGGCCATCGAGACGCCGAGGATCGCGTTGGCGCCGAGCGTTTGCTTGGTCTCGGTTCCGTCAAGCGCAATCATCGTCTGATCGATACGGATCTGATCGAGGACGGACAGTCCTTCGACCTCGGGTGCGATCTTATTGTTGACGTTCTCGACCGCCTTCAGAACGCTCTTGCCCAGGTAGCGGGTCTTGTCGCCGTCACGAAGCTCCAACGCCTCGTGCTCGCCAGTGGAAGCTCCAGAAGGAACGGCTGCCCGGCCGACATATCCATCCTCGGTGATAACGTCAACTTCAACTGTAGGGTTGCCTCGGGAATCGAGAATTTGTCTTGCTTGGATTTGTTCGATTACGGACATGGTCTCATCTCCTTAAGGGTTCAGGGTTCGGGGTTCCCCGGTTCCGGGTTCTACTTGAGTTGGGCACTTTCGCAACTGTGAACCTTGAACCCAGAACCCAGAACCTAGAACGACCTTTTCTTATTGCGGCGCCTTGGGAAGCAGGCATGTTGACACGGAAAAAGCAGGCGTGTCAAGATTGCCTCGTGGAACTCAGAGTCGAGCGCGACGGCGACGTTTTCTTCATTATTCCTCAAGGACAAATGCTCGCCGGAGAGGGAGATGTGCGTCTCAAACAGGAGCTCGACCGGCTTCGTGGAGAAGGGAACAAGAGGATCGCCATCGATTTCAGCGGCGTACCGTACATCGACAGCTCGGTGCTCGGGCAGTTGGTACACGGTTATTCGCTCTTGAAGAAAGAGGGAGGAGGATTGAAACTTCTCAATCCGCCGAAACGCATCATCGACCTCCTCTCCTTAACACGCCTTATCACCGTTTTTGAGATCTACCAGAATCGCCAGGCGGTCGTAAACAGCTGGAAGCCCTCAGCGTAATTCGGTTGCGCAACTCGTCCGACGTGGGCCGTGACCCGAACGGATTTCGGGCCGCTTTTTTTGACGAATCCGCAATCCCCGCCATCTTTAATTCCACCGACAATCCCGCTATAATCTCTGCCTTCTGAAGGGGGGAGAAGTCTAAACCGGGTATCCGGCTGACACTTTCTCAAAAGTGTAGAAGCTACTGGAGTATTCTCCCAGCCGCGGTTTACACACCCTGTAAAGCCGAGTACAGCATGATTTGACCTGCCTCTAATCGGGAAGCCGGGAGTCAGGGCTTGGTTTGTTCGTTCATAAGTAAGGAGGAAGAAGGACTTATGCTTATCTTGCTGGTTATCGGGATCAGCGTTCTGGGATTGGCTTTCGCCGCGTACCTGGCCAAGTGGGTGCTCGCCCACGACATGGGCAGCGAAGCCATGCAGAAGATCTCGAACGCGATCAAGGAGGGAGCCGAAGCGTTCCTGCGACGTCAGAATAAGACGATTCTTTACCTGGCGATTCTGTTCGCTGGAGTGCTTTTCATCGGCTACGGTTTCATTCGAGAGCACCGAGCCTTCGATCCGGTAAGTAGTTCTCTGGAAATGGGCGTCTGGATCACGTTGTCATTTGTTCTGGGCGCCCTTTGCTCGGTGCTGGCCGGTTACATCGGCATGTGGATTTCGATCCGCAGCAATATCCGTACGGCAACCGCAGCATTGACCAGCCTTAACTCGGCGTTGCGGATTGCGTTGCGGGGAGGCGCAGTCTCCGGGCTTCTGGTCGTGGCGATGAGTCTCCTCGGCGTCGCCGGACTCTATGCGCTCGTCCGGTACTTCAGCCCGGATATACCCGCCACGAAGATCCCGCTACTCATCGTCGGATACGGCTTCGGCGCCTCTTTTGTGGCCTTGTTTGCGCAGTTGGGCGGTGGAATCTACACCAAGGCCGCTGACGTCGGCGCCGATCTGGTGGGCAAGGTGGAAGCGGGTATCCCGGAAGACGATCCCCGTAACCCGGCGGTTATTGCGGATCTCGTGGGAGACAACGTCGGCGACTGCGCCGGCCGTGGTGCGGACCTGTTCGAATCGACTGCGGCCGAGAACATCGGCGCTATGATCCTTGGGGCAGCGCTCGCGCTGGAGGCCGAAAGGGCGAACGCCGGATTTGCTCTCGGCGTCGTGGGGGTCATGATGTTCCCGCTGGTGGCCCGCGCCTTTGGAATCATTGCTTCCATCATCGGCATTGTCAGCGTGAAGATGGACAAAGAAGAGAAGATGGATCCGATGACGGCGCTCAATCGCGGATACTACGTGGCGGTTGCTCTTGCCATGGTCGCCTTCGCCGGAGCGACGCGCTGGCTCTTGTACAGCGACAGGGCGCCGAATGCCTGGTGGCTGTTCTTTATTTGCGGGGTCCTGGGCGTGCTCACTTCGGTAGCCTTTGTCTACATCACTCAGTACTATACCGAGTACAAGTACCGCCCGGTGCAGTCGATCGCCCAGGCTTCGGAGACCGGTCCGGCGACGAACATCATTGCCGGCATAGGCGTCGGGTTTGAGTGCGTTTGGATGCCCACGCTCGTCATGAGCGTCGCGCTGCTCGCGTCTTACTACCTGGGAGGGATGACTTTCGCCGGGGTGGAGGGCGTGAATGGCGGCCTCTTCGGCACCGCCGTTGCCACCATGGGTATGCTCGCCACTGCGGCTTTCATTCTGGCCATGGATACCTTCGGCCCAATCACGGACAATGCCGGCGGTATCGTGGAGATGAGCCAGCAGCCCGAGAGTGTCCGGGCCAAGACTGATCGTCTCGACGCAGTTGGGAACACCACTAAGGCTCTCACCAAAGGCTACGCAATTGGATCGGCCGGTTTGGCGGCCTTCCTGCTCTTCCAGGCGTACATGGAGGAAGTGCTGAACTACGCCGGAGTCCAGGGTGGTACGGAAACCACTGGAGCGGCGGTAGCCGCGGTTTCAGAGCAGATTCACGGCAAGGTCTTCCCGGTTAACCTGGGCAAACCTGTCGTCTTCGTCGGGGCTTTCCTGGGGGCGATGTTGGTCTTCCTGTTCTCGTCTCTCGCCATTCGTGCGGTGGGTCGAGCCGCCCAGGCGATCATCGCCGAGGTGCGCAAGCAGTACAAGCACCTGGCGCGAGTGAACGACATTATCCAGTTCCCGGACGACTTCAAGCCCGATTATGGTTCGTGCGTGGACATCGTGACCCGCTCGGCCCTTAAGCAGATGATTGCGCCGGGTCTTCTCGCGGTTCTCATGCCCATCTCCGTCGGTGTCTCCTTCAAGTACCTCTTTGCGACACCGGACGACCCATTGATTGCAGCGGAGGCGGTTGCGGCCCTGTTGATGGTCGGGACGATCGTCGGTATCATCACCGCCTTGCTGCTGAACAACGGCGGCGGCGCTTGGGACAACGCCAAGAAGTATATCGAGGCGGGAGCCCACGGCGGGAAGTATCTAACCGATGCGTCCGGGAACAAGGTTAAGAACCCGGTTCACGCCGCGGCGGTTGTGGGTGATACGGTCGGCGATCCTTTCAAGGATACGGCAGGTCCGTCGCTCCACGTTCTGATCAAGCTGCTCAGCACCATCACCCTGGTGCTGGCGCCACTGTTCCTGTAAAAAGACGAAGGGACACAAGGGACATCAGGGACATCAGCGACATCAGGGACATTGGTCGCTGATGTCCCTGATGTCCCTTGTGTCCCTTGTGTCCCTTTATGCGCTTGGCGCCCTACGACCCCAGGCCCCAACCTTCGCGGTATTTGGCCATCACGTAGTCGTTGGCTTCCGGCAGGTTGGTCACCCGCATGTTGTCGCCGTCCCACAGGAGTTTCTGGCCCGGGAAGAGAACGGCAAGGTTGCCCATGACCACCGTTTCGGTGAAGGGGCCGGAATAGTCAAAGTTCGACGTCGCGGGTTCGCCGCCTTTGCAGGCTTCGATCCAGTTCTGTTCGTGGGTTCCGCGGATCCGCTTCAGAGTTTTTTCCGGCCGCTTGTACTCGCGCATCTTGGACTCCGGAATAATCCGCGGGCTGTCACCGTAGGTTCCGCAGACGATTTTGCCTTTTTCGCCGTAGAAAATGGCGCCCCCGCCATCTCCGAAATCCATCGGTCGCTCGGGCTCCAACTCGTCCGGCCTTTCCGGGATGATTCCGCCGTCATACCAGTGGAGTTTGACTTCCGGCATCCCCTCCCGGGCGGGAAACGTATAGTGAACAGTCGAGGCGATCGGGAAGGTTTCGGTGTTGACAAACCGCTTGCGATTTTCGACGACCATCTCGGCTCTGGAAGCCTGAACCGCGATGGGATATTTGAGCTTGAGTGCCGAAAAGGGCGTATCCATCAGATGGCATCCCATGTCGCCCAGGGCGCCGGCGCCGAAATCGCGCCAGGCCCGCCAGTCGTGAGGCGCGTAGGATGGGTGATAGGGGCGGGAAGGTGACCCTGCCAGCCAGAGATCCCAATCAAGCGTCTCCGGGACGGGCGGAGTGTCTTTGGGCCGGCCGAAACCCTGGCCGGGCCAAACCGGACGGTTGGTGAAAATATGAACCTCATGAACCGGGCCGATCGCGCCGTCCCAGATCCACTCCGAGACAATCCGTACCCCGTCCATAGAATGACCCTGGTTACCCATCTGCGTGGCCACTTTGTACTTCCGAGCCGCCTCCGTCAGCTTGCGTGCTTCGCCGACCGTTCTCGTCATCGGTTTCTGAACGTAGACATGCTTGCCTAGTTGCATCGCAGCCATGGCGACCAGGGTATGAGCGTGATCGGGTGTGGCCACGATGACTGCGTCGATGTCCTTCTGCTTTTCGAGCATCTTTCGGAAGTCTTTGTGCCGCGGTGCATTCGGGTATTTCTCGAAGCTGCGGGCGGCCCGCTTCTCGTCCACGTCGCAGAGAGCGACTATGTTCTCGCCCGCCTCCGCGCAGTGGTTGATGTTGTTGTGGCCCATCCCGCCCGCGCCTACGGCGGCGATATTCAGCTTGTCGGATGGAGCCATGTATCCCCGGCCTCCCAAAACATGCCGAGGAACCAGCGTTATCCCCGCTGCCGTCACCGCGCTTCCCACAAAACTCCGTCTTGAAATCCCTTTTTCTGACTTCTGATCGGTTTCGTTCTTCTGATCCATACTCTCCCTCCGGCTCTTATTCGAGAAAGAATACACCATCGATATGCAGTCGTGCGACTTGGGGGACCCACAGACGAACAGGGACAAAACACGGGCTGACACGGACAGGCAGGAATCAATCTTAGGTCCGTGCCAGTCCGTGTTCGTCCGTGTTAGTCCGTCGCGGTGATTGCCTTTACCGCCGCTTTAATGTCCTCCAGCGCCATTTGCATGCGCTCCAAATGCGTGCGGAACGAGAGCACGCAGATGCGGACCAGGAACCGTCCCTCAATAACGGTCGAGCTCAGGTAGACCCGCCGGCGCTCGTTCACCTCGTCCATGAATCTCCGTGTCAGCCGGTCTGTGGTCTCCTCGTCCTTGCCGGGCAGGCGCAGCCGGAAGGCGAGCACGGTGAGCTGGGGCTCGGCTACGATTTCGATCTCATCAATCGCGCGAAGCTTTTCCGTGATCCATTGAGCCAGCTGAAGTTTCTCCTCGAGGTTTTGGCGGAAGGGCTCTATCCCGTGCATTTTCAGGGGCAACCACACCCTCAAGCCTCGAAAAGCACGTGAGAGCTCCGGCGAGACTTGCGAGAGATCGACCAGGTCCGGCTCATGCTCGGTCGGCGGCAGGTAGACCGCACGGACACTGTGGGCCTTCCTCAGGGCCGAGCCATCGCGAACGAGAAGAGAACCAGTCCCGTAAGGCAGGAAGAGACCCTTATGGGGATCGAGAGTGATCGAGTCGGCTCGTTCGATGCCTCGCATCGCATCTCGCCCCTTCTCGGTAAGCATGAAGAACCCGCCGTATGCCGCGTCGACGTGAAGCCAAAGACCCTCTTCGCGGGCGAGATCCGCCAAGGCGCTCAAGTCGTCAACGGCGCCCGTGTTCGTCGTCCCGCCGTTACCGACGATCAGAAACGGGGTCATTCCGGCGTCTCGATCTCGGCGAATCTGGTCGCGAAGGTCGGTAAGGTTGATGCGGAAAAGATTATCAGAGCTCACCACCCGCAGGTTTGACGGCGGAAGGCCAGCCAGCACCGCCGCCTTGCTGACTGAATAGTGGGTTTGATCGGAGGTGTAGAGGGTGCCGGAGAAGAAGTTGTCCGGGAGCCGATTTCGCCGGGCTGTAACGATGGCGATCAGATTCGACATCGATCCCCCGCTGGTCAGCAATCCGAGAGACTCCGCGGGATAGGAGACGATATCGCAGAACCAGCGCCCGACGTTCACCTCCAGCTGCGCCAAAGCCGGGGCGGCGGCCCAGACGCCGACATACCGGTTCACGGAGTCGGCGATCAGGTCCGCGACCGCCGTATGGAGGATGCCGCCGCCCGGAATGTAAGCCAGGTAACCGGGACCAGCTGTATTAAACGTCTTGGGGATCAGGCAATCAAACAGCAGATCCAGGATTTCCGCAAACGGGGTGGGCCCGGTGGGGATGGCCTCGCGAAGGGAACGAGCCAGAGCCTCGCCGCCTCCGACATCCGCCGACGGTTGATCGGGCAGAGTGTCGATGAATGACTTGATCCGCTCCATCGCCTGGGCGACGAGGTGGTCCATTTCTTCCGATTGCAATTCCAGGGTGTAATCCGTTCTAATGCCGTCCATGTCGGTAACTTTACCATCGGCAGTCGGGATTTCTACCGGATTTCCGGCCGTTGCAGGCTTTGATCATAAATCGGCCTTGCGTCATCCAATCGAGCGAAGGAGGCAACATGAAGTTTCGTTCTGGTCTGCTCTGTCTGGTTATTGTCTTCACCCTGGCTCTCCATCTTTCGTTCATTCCCGCTTACGCGGGGGATCGACCGGGTCCGGTCGAATTCCGCATCCTCGCGACCAAGAAAACGTCGACCATGCAGAAGGAAATGAGCGAAGCGGCGGCAGCGGGCTTCAAATTCGCGGCTGTTATGGGCGGCGAAACGGCGTTCGGGGGTTCGGAAGCGGTGGTGGTGATGAGCCGTCAGGCAGGGTCGGAGGCGGCAGGCAATCTCGAATACCGGTTGTTAGCCACAAGCAAGACCTCAACCATGCAGAAGGAAATGCAGGAGGCAGCCGACGCGGGGTTTGAATACCGCGGCCAGACGGTCTTCTCGAGCGCCTTCGGCGGCGACGAGGTGTGCGTGATCATGGAGCGACCCGCCGGCCAGACGACGGGTACGAACGAGTACAAGCTCCTGGGGACATCCAAAACCTCCACTCTCCAGAAAGAGCTTGCGGGCGTGGGGGAGCAAGGCTTTACCCTGGTCGGCCTGACGGTAGGGCAGACGGCCTTCGGGGGGAACGAGCTGATTGCGATACTGAAAAGGCCCAGGTAGTTAAAGCAGGGGCGAAGGGGCGAAGGGGCAAAGGATCAAAGGGGCAAAGGGGCAAAGGGGCAAAGGGGCAAAGGGCAAAGGGGCAAAGGGGCAAAGGGGCAAAGGGGCAAAGG